>NZ_QUMC01000020.1:0-63691 GCF_003481925.1 Butyricicoccus sp. OF10-2
GCAGAACGTAGATCATCTTCGCCATCTCCGCACGGGTTACGGTACCGTTCGGCTTGAAAGAGCCATCGTCGTAGCCGTTAACTACGCCCAGCGATACCAGAGTGTCCACGACTTCGGACTTAACCTTAATGTCAGCCGAATCCGTGAACGCCGCACCAGCGAACATGGTGAACGCGCAAGCGAACGCCAGCACCAGTGCGAGAATCTTTTTGAGGTTGCATACAAAAGAACAAAAGCAAACGATAGACAGAATAGTTTTTTCAAAACCATTCATAAATTCAACTATTTCGCGAATA
The DNA here is from genome assembly GCF_003481925.1 of Butyricicoccus sp. OF10-2. Taxonomy (NCBI): domain Bacteria; kingdom Bacillati; phylum Bacillota; class Clostridia; order Eubacteriales; family Butyricicoccaceae; genus Butyricicoccus; species Butyricicoccus sp. OF10-2. The sequence continues at coordinate 297 of NZ_QUMC01000020.1, forward strand.
TCGGCATGCTCAAAAATGAGTAAATAAATGGATATTTCACATCCTGTGCACGAAGCAGAGAAAAGAATATCTGTACAAAATCTATTCAAATTTTTGTTTATACTGACGAAATATTTTTTGCATTGAACGCATGAAGTCCGCAACTTATTATCCATAATATGGTTCATGTTGTTAGACGCACAACCCCGTAAAATGTTCTCGATTCTTGATAGTTTTCTTCGAGAACACGATTTAGTCTCATTTTTTGGATTTTTATATGCCATCTCAAAAAGATTCTCGCACTGGTGCTGGCGTTCGCTTGCGCGTTCACCATGTTCGCCGGTGCAGCGTCTTACAGCGACAAGGCTGACATCAAGGCAAGCACCGCTGTAGACATGCTCTCTTCTCTGGGCGTAATCCAGGGTTACGATGACGGCTCCTTCAAGCCGAACACCACCGTTACCCGTGCTCAGATGGCAAAGATGATCTTTACGATCATGAATGGCGGTAATGACAACGCCAACGCTTACGCGTCCCTCCCGACTGCGTTCACCGATCTGCCGACCGCAGCTTGGGCACAGGGCTACGTACGTTACCTGCAGAACACCGGCATTATCGCTGGTAAGTCTGCTACCAAGTTTGCTCCGAACGATACCGTAACCGGTCTCGAGGCTGCAAAGATGGTACTGGTAGCTGCTGGCTACAATGCTCAGAAGGCTGGCCTGACTGGCGCAGCTTGGGCTCAGAACACCATGAAGTACGGCCAGCTGAACAACCTGTTCGAGGACGTTGACACCGACCTGAACGCTGCTCTGCCGCGTCAGTACGCTGCACAGATTCTGTACAACGCACTGGACATGGAGCGCGTAGTCTGGTCCAACGATATCGAGGACTTCAAGCCGGCTACCGACGTTGATGACGACAAGACCATCGGCGGCAAGTACATGGACCTCGTTAAGACCGATGCTGCTCAGCTTCTGTCTGTCGAGAAGACCTCCGGCAAGGACACCTACGAGATCACCCTGGGCAAGGCTGTTAAGTACGGCGATGGCGATCACACCAAGGCTAAGTTCGACAAGGTTCCGACCGATGTTGCTGATATGATTGGCCTGAATGTTAAGGTTCTGGTTAAGGCTAAGGCTAACGGCGACACCAACGTTTACGGCGTATACGCTGACAACGATTCCAAGGTACTGGCTTCCGGTACTGTTGGTACTCTGGACACCGTAAAGAACGAGTCCAAGAAGTTCAAGGTTGACAGCACTGAGTACAAGGCTGAAAAGGCTCTGGCTGATGTTCCGGTTATCTACCCGAACAAGGAGTCCGTTCCGTCTGGCATCGATACTCTGGGCGAAGTTATTTCTGCTAAGGACACCTATCCGGCTTACTCCATCAAGGCTATTGATCTGAACGGCAACAACAAGGCTGATCTGGTTGTAGCTGTTCCGACCGAAGTTAAGGAAGTAACCTACGTTGGTTCTTCTGCTGCTACCATCGGCGGCAAGTCTTACAAGTTCGACGATGCTGACATCTATGACGGCATCAAGAAGGACGACTGGGCTGTAATCGTTTCCGGCGACTTCACCTCCTCTGGCGATCCGATTATCTCCAAGGCTACTGTAGTTTCTGGCAAGGTTACCGGCGTTAAGACTGGTTCTCCGGACGAGATCAAGATTGATGGCAACTGGTACAAGAAGTCTACTTCTGTAACCACTTCTCCGTCTGTTGATGATGAGGTAGCGGCTGCAGTTGTTGGTAACTACGTTTACAACATCGACACCACCGGCGCTTCTTCTAAGAACATCCTGTTCGTTTCTGACAACAAGAAGGCTGAAAACAATCTGGGTAAGGATTGGACTGTTGAGGCTCGCGTTTACTTCACTGATGGTACCAACAAGAAGGTTATCGTAGATAAGGTTAATGGTACTGATGTAACTGATTCTGTTGATGCACATGCCCTGCAGAACAAGCTGTACACCTACGCTACCGATAAGGACGGCAACTACGAGCTGAAGAATCTGGTTGCTTCCGGTGCATCCAAGAACCTGGCTGGCTACGATAACTATGTTGACACTACCAGCACTACTACTCCGGCAACTTCTCCGCGCACTCAGTTTAATGGCACTGACTACGCTAATAAGCGTATCAATAACACCCTGATTGCTGACGATGCTGTTCTGTTTGTAGTAGCTAATACTGAGATTAAGGTTATCTCCGGCAAGACCGCTCGTGACTGGGCCAACACCGTAGCTGTCAAGAATGTTGGTTTCCTGACCAAGGAATCTAACGGTATTGACTACGTCAAGGTTGCTGCTCTGGTTAATGATGGTGCTAAGGTTGCAAACGCTGATGGCGACAAGATGTACGCTTATGTAACTGAGGATTCTTACGAGACCAAGAAGAATGGCGACACTGTAACTAAGTTCCATGCAATCGTCGGCAACACTACTGAGGCTGTTGACCTGTACGAGGATGGCACTTCTCACGTTGGCACTGCAGCTGGTTCTGTAATCGTTTACACCGTTGACGGCGACGAGATCGACGTTAAGACCGTTATCACTGCTGGCACCAAGGCTGATACCGTAAACAGCACCGTATTCGCAAACGGCGCTTACGCTATCAAGGGCTTTGATGGCAAGAAGAAGGGCGATATGTCCCTCGTTGATGAGAAGGGCGCTGTTATGAACGTAACTCTGGACGAGGATTGCGTATTCATCGGCGTTGACGATGCTAAGAACGTTGGCACTGTAAGCGAGATTGGCGCAGTTCCGACTTCCGCTGATAAGGACGAGTTCGATCGTTACGACCTGAACGCATACGTTGTATTCAACTCTGAGAATAAGGTTATCGCTGTTGTATATGACACCGTTAACAACGAGCTGAATATCACCAACGTTAAGACCGCTTCTACCGTAGCTGCTAAGAACGTTACCCTGACCTCTCTGTCTGCAAAGGCTATTGAGGGCGCATCTGAAACTGTTACCGTAAGTGCTGATAAACTCACCGCAAAGCCGGGCACTACTGTTACCCTGACCGCTACCGTATCCAATGCTGGCATTGCTGACAAGGACACCACTGTTGTTGTTAAGGGTGATAAGATTGGCAACGTAACTATCGTTGTTAAGAAGGGCCAGACCTCTGGTACCGCTACCTTCACCATGCCGACTTCCAACGTTGAGTTACTTTCGTAAGCGCTACTGCTAAGTAATTAACGGCAAAACTGAATAACATCAGTTAGTTGAAAGTCCCCGAGATATCTCGGGGGCTTTCCTAACTTAACAACAAGGAGCAAAATTATGAAATTCGATACCAATGACTTGGTTTATGCCTACCTTACCATGCAGGAAGCCGATAACGACATTGCAAAATTCGAGTATTACTGCACAGATGATGACTTTCTCAAAAAATATGACGACCTGAGCAAAAATCAGAAGAAACACTTCTTCGAGCTGCTGGAGCAGGCCATTGAAACCATCGAGCCCGTGGGGGAAATCGTTGATTATTGCGATCCAGAGGACCAGCTGGACGATTTGCGAAGATTCCATAATCAATTGGATACCCTGTTTTACGAGTTTGGGTAAATTCAAACCTTCCGAGGTATTTTCCAACGTCACTTGGTGATATTGAGATTGATATGCTCGGGGGTATTTTTTATTTGAGGTCAACCGTTGTCATATTACAATTAAAAACCCTCGATTCTGATAATCGAGGGTTTCTTTTTGCTATTCAGCTTACTTAACAAGCATAAAGTACGCCAGCACGGCGATACCGAGGAGAATTCGATACCAGCCGAACACCTTGAAATCGTGCTTCTTGACGAAGCCCATCAGGAACCGGATGATGAGCAGTGAGGACACGAACGCGGTGATTGTACCGATGCCGAGGATCATCAGCTCGGTGGATGTAAACGCAAAGCCGAACTTGAGAATCTTGAGCAGGCTTGCGCCGAACATGACCGGAATGGCCAGGAAGAACGTAAACTCCGCAGCACGGTACGCGACACGCCGAGCAGCAGCGCGCCGACGATGGTCGCGCCGGAGCGCGAGGTGCCCGGGAACACAGCCGCGATCAGCTGGAACATACCGATCATAAATACAGTCGGGTAAGTAAGCTCAGTGAGTGCGTTGATTCGCACCGGCTTGCCCTTATGCGCGTTCTCCACCAGAATGAATGCTACGCCGAACACAATCAGCGCGATGGAAACCGTCTGGTAATTGTAGAACAGTTCTTCAAACAGGTCGTTCCACTTGAGACCGACGATCGCCGCCGGAACGCACGCTACCAGAATTTTGATCCACAGCTTGACGGTATCCGTATTCAGCACGATGGATGCGCCGCCGTGACGGCCCTTTCGCCGTTCAAACGGGAAAATCTGTCCCCAGAACAGGACAACGACCGCGAGTATCGCACCGAGCTGAATAACCACCTCGAACATGCTGTAAAACGCTTCCGACACGTCCAGTTTGACGAACTTGTTGAGCAGGATCACATGTCCGGTACTGCTGATCGGCAGCCACTCGGTGATGCCCTCTACAATGCCAAACAGAAATGCTTTGAGCAATTCTATCATGTGATTATCCTACAAAATCAATTTATTTACTGATAATACAATAGCATAACTTACCCTTCACTGCAAGTGAGCGCACAAAGAAAACCCCCGAGGAAAATTTCCTCGGGGGAATCTTTACTCATTCAGCGGGAGCCAAATGGGTTATTGGATTGTGGCCGGACCACGAATTACCACTGGGTAATGTTGCGGTTTACGTCAACAACTAGAACAGTGATCTGATCGTCGTCGTCGAAGTAAGCCTTTACGTTCGGAGCAGCGTCCTCAGACAGACCAGTGATGGTGTAGCTATCACCAGAGTTGGTGGTGGTGCAGAAGTCGCTGTCGAATGCGTAAGCCAGATCGATGTTGGTGTAATCCAGACCGGTTACGCCCTCAGAATCGTCAGAGTTTACGAACATTACGATAGTATCCTTGCTGTCAACCTTTGCGAACTTCTTGGTGGAACCAGCAGAGGTCATGGTACCGGTGTACTTGCCAGCAACAGTAGCGTCAGCGGTCAGAGTACCGGACATCAGGTTGATGTCGCCAGAAGCTGCATCGTAGTTAGATACGAAGTAGTTGTTATGGTCACGGTCAGCCTTAACGTCAACGTCAGCATCGTTCAGATCGCCGGAATAGGTGATCAGAGCGCCGCTCTTCAGGTTCTTAACAGAGCTATCATCGGTCTTGATGGTAACATTCTCAGAACCATTCCAAGCAGTAACGATGTACTTGGTGCCATCGTTGGTATCCTTAACAACGTCGTCCATAACTACTGCGTAGTTGTCATCGCTGCCGCCGGTGGTGCCCTGCTGCAGGTCGATGAATGCTACCTGAGCGTAGTAGGAGTTGCCGGACTTGTTAGCAACAGCAGCTACATTGCCGATAGCCTTGTTGTAGTCAGCAGCGGTCTTGCCGGAGATTACCTTGTAATCAGCGTCAGTGCCGGAAGCAGTTGCCTTGTACTTAACGAATACAACGCCGGTGGATTCGTAGTACAGACGGGACAGATCGGTGGAGCCCTTCTTCAGACCGTTAGTATCAGCCTGGGTGTAGATCTTCATGTCAGAGGTGCCGTGACCGGTCTTGTCGCTCTGCTTGATGCTGCCGTCGGTCATCAGACCCTCAGTAGCGTCAACGTATGCGTCATAGCCGTTCAGAGCGAACTCGCCCTTATTAGCGTTGTCCTCAATCTCAGCGATACCAACGCGGCTCAGGGTGTAAACATCACCAGATACCTCGTAGGATACCAGAATCGGAGCAGCAGCTACAGAAGGAGCAGAAGCAGTGGTATTCCAAGTAGCTACGTTCGGGTTAGCAGCATTGCCTTCAGAGAACGGCATGATCGGGAAGGACTTGTTGTCCTTGTCGTCCCAGTACTTCTCGATGGTAACGGTCTTCTCAGAGCCGTCAGCAAACAGCATGTGAGCTTCCCACTGAGAACCGGTGCCGCCCTTAGCAGCAGCCTCGATCAGCAGAGCCATGTCATCAACATTGCCTGCAGTGGTGTCGGTGTAGTAAACGTAACCGTTTACAACTACCATGTCAACGTTAGAGCCAGTGTTCGGGCGCTTTACGAAGGAAGTGCCGTTACCAGCCATGGTGTACCAGTTGCCGCCAACGGAAACGCCGTCGTCAGACTTGGTGCCGGTTACCTTGCCGGTAACAACGTCAGCCTTCTCAACCAGGCCATTGCCGGTGCCGTAGTTGCCAGCTGCAGAAACTACAACGTAGTCATCCTTCTTGATGCCATCGTACCAATCCCAATCGTCCTTCTCGAGCTTGGTCTTGGTGATGATGTCGCTGTCGCCCTTCTTGTAGGTTACATTGATGTAGTCAGAGCCTACAGCGGTAACCTTGCCTACAGCGAAGGTCTTAACCTTCAGGATGGAGTAGTTGGAAGTGCCGTCGGTAGCCATCAGGGATACCTCAGAACCCTGCCAGTACTTGGAATCCTCGAACTTAGTGCCAGAAGTCGGCTTGTTGCCGTAAGCATTTACAAAGTCCGGAATAGTAGCCTTGGTAGCGCCAGTTGCCTCAGAGTTAAAGGTGAAACCAGAAGCAGTCTTGTACAGAACGTCGCCGTTTACATAAACGGTCTGCTTAGCGGTTGCAGCCAGATCGTACTTGGTGCCGTCCAGCTTAACCTTAGCGCCGTCCATCTCCAGCTTCTTCAGAACGTTGGACTGCTGGGAGTTGTCGGAAGTTGCGAAAACGCCGTAAACAGTCTTGCGATCCTTGTGAAGAACGGTAACGGTCTTGTAAAGCAGATCAGAGTAATCCTTCTTAACGTCGGTGAACTCGAAGATTGCCTTGCCGGAATCCTTGGACTCGGTGGTGTTATCCCAGTCAACAACAGACGCGGTGGAGTCCAGAGTTACGGTGTAGGTGTCCTTGCCGTTGGTCTTAACAACGTTGGTCAGGGTAGAAGTAGACTTCTTCAGAGACATGTACTTCTCGCCTACGGTCTGGTTGTCATCGCCCAGCAGGGTTACGCTGGTGTAAGCATCGTCGCGCCATACAACGGTCGGGGTGTCGATTGCGTTGTAGATCAGCTGTGCAGCGTACTGACGCGGGCAAGCTGCGGTGAACGAGGTGTTAACATCGTCCAGCAGGCCGTTCTCGTCAGCCAGAGCGTTGGTCTTGGAAGCCCAGCCGGAACCTACCAGGCCAGCCTTCTGAGCGTCATAACCCAGGGTTACGAGCAGCATCTTAGCAGCTTCCTGAGCAGTTACAGATGCGTTCGGCGCAAAGATGGTGTTGCTCTTACCAGCAATGATGCCCAGGGACTGGCAGTACTTGATGTAGCCACGAGCCCAGTGGGAGCCAATGTCGGTGAAAGAGGTCTTGTCATCGTTGTACGCAGAAGCGTCAGAGTTACCGGTACGCAGGACATAGATCATCTTTGCCATCTGCGCACGGGTTACAGTTGCGTTGGGCTGGAAAGAGCCGTCTTCGAAACCTTCGATGACGCCCAGCTCAACCAGAGTGTCCACGACTTCATCCTTGACCTTGATGTCAGCCTGATCCGTGAACGCGGCACCAGCGAACATGGTGAATGCGCAAGCAAACGCCAGCACCAGTGCGAGAATCTTTTTGAGATTCTTCATAGGGGAATTCCTCCTTATAAAATTTTTCGAGTTTTCACTCGTCGCTTAGTATATTACCATAGTCAAACACAAGGGTCAAGCGCAGTTCACCATCCGTAACATGAATGTAACATTACGTGTAATATTACAACTGGCACTGTTGCATTTCTCTATGCCTATTCTATACTATATAATAAGGTATACTTTGCGTGGCAAGTCATTACGCCGTGCAAATATAAAAGATGCTTGTTAAAGCTTCGCCCGGATTTTCCCTCGCAGCCACCGTTTCTCATCTACAAACGACCGAATCTGCACGACTACCCTATCCCCTACTCTGAACTCGTCGTCGCTGAACTGCTGCGCGTACCGGCAGACCACCGTACAGCCGTCAGTCAAACGGCAGAACACACCGCCTGCATACTTACTGGAAATGGTAGCAATGCGGCTGGAGCCTACGGGATGCCGCAGTTCCGCATTGACATACGGGTCAGTGCCGACGTCACGAACAGATAGTGCAAGCATATCCTCACCGACACTGAGCACTTTCGCCTGAAGCTGCTGACCTGCATGATATTCTTCCCGCATATCCGCGAGGTAGGTATAGCTCATAGCCTGCTGGCCCATCGTCACATCGAAACCGCAGGCCGTAACCGTAATGCGTGTCGGTCCGCAGGCCAGCACAGATGCGGATACCACATCGCCCTCGGAAATATGCTGAACATTCAGCGCGTGCCACCGCTGCTGCTCCAAGGCCAGCGAACGAGCCGCGATTGCACACTCTCCCTCGCGGTCTACGCCAATGATAATGTAATCAACGTCTGCACCAATTACACTGTTCGGGTTGATACCTGTCGGTTCAATCCAGAACAGCGGCAGCGGAATCAGCACCTTTACCAGATGCCGCATGACTACCATGCAGGTCAACACCTGCTCAGGCTCATCATCAGTCGGAAACGGAATGCTTTCCAAGCCGATGACCGTATTTCTCAGCAGCGACCGCGAGGAGAACGAAGCATAAATTGCGTTCCATTCTTCGCGCTCATCATCAGACAGATTGCGGTCCAGTTCGGAAAACGCAGTTGCGTTAAACGCTTTGCGCGAGGTCGAAAGTCGTTCCAACAGTTCTTTGTTATCAAGTTTCATGTTGTTTTCCTCCTCCATGTTGTTGTAATGTCAGTTTTCCGGTATGATCCGGATAGGCCACCAGACACGAGAAGTGCGGTGGAATGTATGCCGCCTGTGCCGCATCGTCCAAAAGCAACACCGTAAGTACAGATTTCTGTGTCGCAACCTCTTCTTTGTCCGGCAATGCAAACAAATCCTGTTTTTGCGAAATGTAAAATACCCGAACCAGCAAGCCGCTTTGTTCTCCAAGCGCATACAGCGCAGTATGGGATTCACGGTGAAACAAAAGCGTTTCTCGGGGCAGAATGGCAAAGATTAAATCCAATGCCTGTGGAATGAATGGCTCATAATGTGGACCAACTGCTGAGATAATGCCATCGAACTCCCGCAGATACCCTGCGTCGCGCAGCTGGCGGCAGATCGGAGCTATCGCATTCGGCGAAATATCAAACTGTCGGCGCAGCAGCGGAAGTACCTGAGATTTTCTCATACAGCTGGTGACATTCAGCACTTTCAGCAGATATTTCTGCTGTGGGCTCCAGAATCTCATGTATCGAACCTCCGTTTCAGCCGATTTACCACCGGATCGAGCATTTCCTCACTGCCGTACTCCACAATACAGCTGAACAGGATTTTAGCTGTGTACACCAGCGAGTTCTTGCGAATCTCGTTTTCGTTGGCTTTCATGCGAGCCAGTGCATTTTCTGCAATCTCGAAATCCAGCCGCCACAGTTTCTCCCTCACGTAATCCTGCGGATAGGTGCAAATGCCAATACGCAAGCCATCGCAGTAATACAGCCAATACAAGCAGTCATGCAGCAAGGCGCGTTCGTCATCGGCAAACGCTTGAACCTCCGCTCGGCGCTCAATTTCCTGCAATTCAGCTTTCTCGCGCGTTCGACCGACAAACGAATCTCCTTCAGTATAACTCATCTCTGTATTTCTTATCTCTTTATTACTTGTGTGCCGATTCTGCATGTCTAGACCTGCAGATTTGGCACTTCTAGAAGTGCCATTTTGGCATGTCTTGAACTGCGATTTCGGCAGGTCTTGTTCAGACGTTCCAGATTCCTTCTGGTTGTTTTCAGACATCTGTGCATCGTTTTCTCCGGTTTCCACCGTCATTTCTTCACTTTCTTCCGTATCCGGTTCATTTTCCAGACCTGCCATTTCGGCAGGTCTGCTTTCATCTCTTTCATCTGCGGAGAACGGAGCGCAATCATACGAAAATGCAGCCTTTTCGCTGAATTGCACTTCGGCGAGGTAAATGCGATTCGGCAGGCCGCGACCTTGTCGCTGTTCCCATACCAAGTGTTTTTCTGTCAACTCCTTGAAACACGCAATGGCTTTCTTGTACGAAATCTGCATTTCCTGAGCCAAGTCCTCGCGGGTATAGATCACATATACCTCGCCATAACGATTGATCCAGCTATTACGGCGCGAAAGCTGAAATCGATTGAGCAGGAACGTGTACGCTACCTTGCTCTCAAGCGTCATATCTGAATAGCCGCTGTCGCTGAACAGCCAGCGCGGCATCTGCATATGGTAGTACGATATAACATCGTCCAGTTTCATCAGCCCGAAGGATGGGCGATTTTCATTGGTTTGCTGATTCATGGCTCTTTATCTCCCTTGTTCAGTTCGTTTTGTATCTCTTGAAAGCGTTCGTTGGTAAATAAATACGATGTTGCATAATCCTCCTCATCCAAGTGCAGCAGTTCAGGATAGGTTGCCTGTGTGGCAGGTGCCGGTTTTATCGGTTCCGCTTGCTGCGGCTCAGGCACTTTTTCTTCATTGCGCAGCTCGGCTGGCTCAGTATGGCTATGGTAGTCCGAGATAGACACTGGCCGCAGCTTCTTGAAATCCGCAAACTCCGGCGGTGTTACCTTATATAACAGCATGGGAAACTGTCCGCGGAGCATAACAATACTTTTGGCATTATCCAGACGCAGCACCTCATCCGGCTGCATAAGAGCACGTTGGGTATTACTGCGTGTTTGTGAGTACGGACGGGACAGGTTTGCAACCGGCGAAAAAAGCGGTGTCTGCGGCTGCTGGTTGTTGGTGACACGGATTGTTGTCATACCACATTTGTCACTCACAAACTTTGCGCTCGTGAGGTCATTCACACCAAGGCAGAGTGTTGCATCACAGCAAGCTGCGATCTCCTCCCACTCGTGGCGCGGGTACATATCTGCAAGCTGTGCGATGGACTGCACGATGACGATACAGTTCATGCGGAAACCGCGTGTGAACGCGATGGAACGCTTGAAGTCACCCAGCTTTCCGATAGACGGAAATTCGTCCAGTACAAAGTTGACCGGTATCGGTAATTTGCCGTCTTCTGTTTCGCGTCGCGCGTATTGTTCCAGACGTGAGAAAATCATGGTGAAGAACAGTGAGGACAGGAAAGCGTAGGTGCTGTCCTGTGCAGACAAAATGCAGAAGTATGCACAAGGCTTGTGTCCGGGCAGTGTCAGGTCAATGGAACTGTCTGCGGTAAGGGCATCCACCAACTTGTCCTGAAAGACGTTCAGACGGTTGCCAAGACCGATCACAATATTGCCGCGCAGATTCTCTTTGGCCTGCAGGAACAGACCGTACGGACCTTTCGCCGGATGGCCGGCAGGCAGGAGATTGATCTCGCGGTCAATCCTAGAAAGGCCGTTCTCCGTCAAAAGAGAAAGTATCCGTCCAAGCCGACGTTGGGACAGCGGCAGTCGATGGCCTGCACCGTCTGTATCGTGCTGGACATAATACAGCAGTGCCGTTAGCAAATTCAGTTCGGATTTAGACCAAAAGTCACCGGCTTCTTTTTCGTTCGAGGTGTTATTGATGATGGTAGATGCAATAATCGGTATCAGACGTTCATCGTAATCGGCTTCACCGATACAGTTCCAATGGTCGGAGTGCTCCATATCCAAGAGGTTAAACACTCTTACCTCATAACCCATATCTTCAAGATAACCGGCGGTACTCTCGTACAGTTCGGCTTTCGGGTCGGTCAGTATCATGCTCTCTTTTCGCTTGACGCACTGGAAAATGAGTGGTCGAACAAAACCCCAGCTTTTACCCGTGCCCGGTGCACCGATGGTCAGCATATTTCCAGCAAGGCCGCTTTTGCTGTTGGAGGCGATGTACTGCGAGAAACGGTTGTCGTCCAACGGATCATCACGATGTTTGCCATACACGGTACCGGTAAGGTCAGGCAGCTTGCCGACTTCCAAAACAGTTCTCATCTCGTCCAGTTTCATAAAACGCGAACTGCCGTGTGTAGCATCCGGCAGAATGTCAAACCCGCGCTTGTCCTTGACCGGATGATAACCGGACAGCCAGTTATAACCTTTCCGCGTCAACAGGCATGCCAGCACCAGAATAGCAGCGGTGATACCCAATCCGGTAAGGGTGAACGGTGCAACAAAGTTGCGAATCGGGTTCACGACCCAGATGCTTGTAATGCTGCTGTTCGCATCCATGGACTGCCGAATGCCGAGCCGTACGGAATTAACGATCATGCCATAAAAGTACCAGCCATGCCGCCGAGCACTGCATAGAGCCGCCAGTCCGCATTGTGCTTTGCTTTCCAACGTTCTAATCGTTTCCGACATCGCTCTTCCAGTTTGGCGATGTGTTCAGACAGCGGTATCATAGATCAGCACCCATTTCGAGGATACAGAGCGCCTGCTCGTCGATTACCGCGATGTGGAAGAACGGCGGCGGAAATATCTGCGACAGAAAGCGCTTCTGACTTTCAAATGCGGCAAGCAGTAAACCGTGATAGCCTGCGGCTCGTGCCTGTTGTGCCGCGCGAAACACCTGCCGCAGCTCCATATCCGCTACCACACGAGCAGGAATTTGAAAGACTGTACTAAAGAAATCACAGTCGGCTAATTGCGGTGCGGTAACCGGTGCACCCAGCATACGCGCCAGCCGCGCGCGATACTGCGGCAGCTTCATCAAGCGGAGCTGTAAGACACCATCCTTGTTACACGGCAGTAAGTATGCCGGGCTGATCTGCTGATAGAACTGTGCATATCTGACCCTCTTGCTGTTCTGCAAGGGCTGATCGTCAAGCAGTGCGCGGTAAATGTCAGCGTAACTGCTGCCGCACAGGAAATATGCCTGCTCGGTACATCCACATCCCAGCATGAACGATTGTGCACAGTCTATCTCTCGCTGAATGACAACTCTCTGTGCTGATTTCGGATAATGCACGGCAAACAGTGTGTCACCGAGCCTCAGAAAGCCAGATACCAGATTACTGCCCAGCGGATGCTGTCCTTCCTTTGCCCGCAGTGCTGATGCAGGGAGATAACCGTCATGCTCTCGCAGTGCAGGAACTTCATCCGCAAACGGATCAATGCCGGCAGCATACATGGCAAGTACCACTTCGGCGTTTTCGAATCTTCGATTGACGCGCTGTGTATGCTGGTCAGCCTGCATCGGGAATCCCTGTTCTGCGAGCCATGTATAACCGGCCGGTGTCAGCCGCCAGCCGTAAGTTTCGGAGTATGGCCGCAGATACTTTTGATCTACCAGTGACTGCATAACCGATGAACGGAAAATGCCGCGAAATCGGCGTTCACTCTCATGGTCGATATTCTTACACCAGCCGATCAGCCGCATAACAGGCAGCATAGTTTTTGTTCTCAAATAATCGCCTCCTGTTCTAAAATTACCGCACCACTCTTAGCAGGTCGCGGTAATTGTAATTCTGATTTCCGGTATTCCGGAACATTTTCTTGTTTTAAACAAATGGATAGTGGAATATCCTACTAAAAATCCAACATAATCATCTTTTGTTTTTGCCCTTCAGCTCCGGCGGTACTACCGCCGGAGTGAAGAGCCGTTTTTACCGCGCCATCCACGACTTTTGCACCTCAAAATAAGGCACCACAGTGATCTCAGTAAAGCCCTTTCCATCGGGCACACTGTCCAAGATCAGACTGACGGTCTGGCTGTTGTCATCCTCGAACAAAACACCCTTGAGCGCATTCAAAACACACTTCCATTCCTTGTTATCGGGATCAAACGTGCGGTCGGAACGATGTTTCTCCGTGTGCTCTGTAATAACCACAAAGGCACGTTCATACCACGGCAGATTTCCACCGCCGAGCCGGTGCTCATGCAGCATTTGCAGGAGCGTGCTTTCGATGTATCCGGTCACATACTGGCGATTGCTCTGCAATAGCGTATTCAATCGAATACGTGTCCAGCCGTTCCGATTCACTTCTACCGAACACCGCTCTACGGAGGGATACGGGAGAATATGCTGTAAATGTGCACGCTTACCGGGTCGGAGAACGTCACGCAGGCAGCGTCTTGCTGAAAGCGTCGTACTCTCCATTTTGCAGAGCAGTTCATCTGCCAGACAACTGCACTCCCGTGCATCCTTGGATTGTTTCAGCTGCTCGGAGAGCTGCGTTAGTTTCTCCAAATCTTTGGAAAACGGTATGTCAATCATCTTCGTTCAGAACCTCCTTCTTCGGCCGTTTTCGGCGGCGTGCCTCTTCGATATGCTGGCGCTGACGAATGCGGGCAATGTCACGCGGGTCGGTGGTAATGAGCTCATGCTCTCGCGGGGACGCAATGATCTGCACACCGAGTCGGTTCCGTCCGGCGCACAGCAGAGCCTGTCCGCGCGTGAAATTGGCGTGCATCTGCATTTCTTCGTCCGTCAGGTGGTAGTGCTGCTGAATGAGCGCAGCCTCCTCGGGTTCGGTCATCAGCGCAAACTTGATGCGGCTGTTGTTGAGCAGTGCCTTGCCGAATTTGCCGTTTTCCAGCGCAAAGAAGTCCTCCAAGTCCTGCGAGGCGGCAATAGCGGACGCGCCGTAGCCGCGCACCGTCTTGAAGAGCTCCAGTACGAACTCCGCTGCCTGCGCATTAGAGCCTGCGCCGATCAGCGACCATACCTCATCGAGAATGACGACCTTGTTCTCCGCACGGGACATTCGGCAGTAATCCAGACAGATGTCCGCCGCCAGAAGTGTGCCGAACGGCAGCAGCTCCTTACCTATCTCTGAAATATCAAGGACAATATACTTGTTGTTCATGTCAACATTGGTTTCGCCGCCGAGATTTGCTGCCGAGCCATTGACAAAACGGCTGAGAATACCGGCAAGCGGTTTGGTTTCCTCGCGTTCACTTAGCAAGTTATAAAAATCTGCGGGCGTGGGCTGCGGTTTTAATGTTCCGTCCGCATCGTACAAACTGTCATTATCGCGGGTAATACCGAAACGCTCATACAACCGCATGAGTTCCACATCCAGACGGCTTTTCTCGTCCTCGGTCAGCCCGCGCCGCAGCAGTGAAAAATAGATATGCAGACGGCTGATCTTATCTGCCAGTAGCGAATCTTCACGAGTGCGCGTACGGGTCAGTTCAGCGTTGACATCCAGTGTGCGGCGGCGAATCTCCAAAAAGTTGATGCAATCCGTAGAGGACGGTGCGAGTTTGATGTACAGACCGCCGATAGCCTCACACGCTGCACGGTACTCGTAGCCTTTGTACGGCGCAATCAGGAAAACCTGCTTGCTCTGCTGACGGTAACGCATGGCAATGAGCTGCAGCAGATAGGTTTTACCAGCGCCAGACATACCGAGGACCGTCATGTTGGAGTTGCTGTATCGGTTGCCGTCAAAAATATCCAGCATACAGACTGCATGGTTGCGTAAGTCCTCGCCGATCAGGATACCGTTCTGCTCACAAAGCTCCATCGAATAAAATGGAAACGCACCGGCCGCACCGGAGAGCAGCGTATTTCTTCTCGCTTTGCGGGCGATTTCCGGCGCAGGAGCGACTACCGGCAGGAATGAGTGAAACGCCTGTTCCTCCACATAGTCACAGCGTTTGCAGATAATATCCTGTGACGCACAAAGGCGTTCGACCTCCGCCAGACGAGTATGCAGCAGTTCCTCGTTTGCGGCTGTGACCTCAATGAGCGTGTACATATCGTAGTAATCTTCGTTGGCCGTATTCATCTGCTGCTTGATGTATTGCCCTGCATAGATTGCACTGCCCATCTGCTCGTAGTCTGCACGAGTATCATCTACATCACGCATACGACTGCGGCTCCAAATGGTCGAATTGGCGACTTTCGGCAGTATTTTCTCTCTCGGACGGCGCAATAAAGTAGTAGAAAGCGAAATACCATCTCCCATTCCGACGAGCGCCGCCAGCCAGCCGCCGCGTACAAGGCTCTGATAGCCGTAACCGGCAATGTAGAGATAGGCATGGCATACACCGTCTATCACCAGATAATCGCGGTGCGTCATATCAATGGCAGACGGACAAATGAGATCCATTACGCGCGTAATGCCGTCGGATTGGTCTACTCTCTGTTTGTTTTTCTTAGCTTTCCTGCGTTTCTTCCGGCGTTTTTTCTTGTGCGGAATCTCGGCAGCTTCCTCTGTAACGTTTATCGGTTCCTCGTCATCTTCCGAATCGCTTTCGGTCGGGATACCAAAGTAATCTTCCATCATTAGTCGAAAATCTACCGGCAGCTTGATATTCCGCGAAGTCTGCTTGCAAAGCATACCGAATACGGTTTCTACCATCTGGTTGTCGATGTACTGCGGCTCTGCGACGGTCAACCCACAGCGTGCAAGGTAGCCTTTCGCGGTATCCGCAATTTGGTAGAGCGCATCTGCACGCTGTTCCGGTGTCTTGGCCGCAGGGGCCATATCCGGTTCAAACCGGTATGCGACAAAAAAGCGTGTGGTGAAGGCACCACCTTGAATCATACCGCGGACCTGCTCGATATTGTCCTCGATGCATGCCTGACAGCTTGCATCTGTCTCGGCTGCGGCATATTGATGCATACGCCGCGTGTACTGTTCAACATCGACCAGCTGCGAGAGCCCGAGAATCTGCACACTGCTCGGTGCGATCTTGAGCCATGCGGCAAGTGCTCCGACAATGCGGACACGTTCAGAGGTACTTTGCAAGAAGAAGTTCATTGGCAGCACTTCAAACAGTCCGACAAGACCGCCGTCCCTTGTATAGATAATGCCACGGTCAATGTCTGCGATCGGCAGGCTGCCCTGCAGGTCATCACTTGCGGCGGCGAGTTTTTGCGGGCTTTGCGCGCCAAAAATCGTGTCTTTTATGTTCATATTTGATCGTTTCTCCTTTGTTTAAGATGATTCGGCGGTGCCGCCGCCAACGGAAGTACACGGACAGGTATCGGCTCAGTGAGTCATCGCGGATACCAATCAGTGCAAAACCACAGACCGGCACGAGCAAGCACAGTGAAATAATGAGCTTGATTGTAAGCGATACCATCAGCTGATGCGCGATCAACATGCAGATACCAAGTGTTGGCGCAGCCAGAATGACTGCTTCAATGCAGTTCCGCAGTTCAAACATACCGAATACGCGCCCTGCATCTGTGAAATTTGTCGGAATAAAGTAGGTATCTTCGTCATTCATCTGCAATCATCTCCCATTCTGAAACCGGTTCAAAAAGATGCCCCATCTGTTCACGATATTTTGCGACATTCAAGGCCGCAGCGGCACTACGCCGGAGAAGCACGATTTCAATCGCGCGTGTGAGCAATTCGACAACATACGGCGTGACTGGACAATCCATCAACTCGATCTTGCTGATACGCTGAATACTGACTCCGCTTGCCTGTGATAATTCAGCCAGCGAAATTCGACATTTCATCCGAAATGCCCGGAATCGCAGCACTTGTCCATTGTAATAGTCTTCGTTCACTTTTTCCTCCTATCCCAATACCCAGAAAGGTCCGCCGGAAGCGGCACCTTTATTACATTCGTTTAGGAATATGTTAATATCCCACTCTTTTTGACTACGCTCATAGCTAGCGCAGTCTGCAACCAGAATTTTGCCTTGGCTGGTAATTCCGCGCAGAACAATAAAATGCCCGCCGCGCGTAAAATGACCACGACTCATAATCGCAATGACCAGTTTGCCATCCTGTAAAGCCTGCACAAGCTGTTTCTTGCTCTGACCGATGCCGCGGCAAGGCACGCCCCAGTGGGCGGCACCGTCCGGAATCAGGCTGTGGTAGCTGCCCGATCCCTCGCAACGATGGCCGGTCTTGACCGACCACACACACACTTCCGGCGGTGTAACCGTCTTGTTGGTTAATGTAGAAATACAGATTGCAAGTGAGCTCGGTCCGCAGCCTGCTCCGGCAATAGTGTTGGTTTTGCCATACATTTGACTGCCCCAGCGGCTGTCATACTGGCTGAAATACACCACGTCTTTGGAGTTGCCGCGACCGGTAAATACAATGTCGGACAAATCTGCATCAGCTGAATTGTCTGTTGAACCAACCGGCGCAGAGTAGTCACTGTCCGAAATCGTGTCTGCGATAAGTCCGGCCCACGTTTTCTGCTGATCGTCGAATCCCAGCTTGTCCATAAGCTCATCCGGTGTCATATCGTAAATTACGAGTATGTAGCCAACCAGTTTGCCATCCTTATACTTAGGTTCGAGCTTGTACTGCATTTTGTCTTTCATGGTCTGAACGATCTTATCCTCATTCAGTAAGGCTACATTCTGTTCGTTCAAAACCGATGTAATCGCCACCTGCCAGTAGTCGTTGGTGTTGCCAAGCCGTGTTTCGATAGACAGGAATCCTATGTTTTTCGGCAACAGCGATACGAACAGATCGACCGCCTGCTGTTCCAGTGAACGCTGCCGTTTCCACGAGGCATTCAGGTTCTGCGCCTGTGCGGTCATTTCCTGAATATCAGCCGATTTCACACTGGGTGCGTCAAACAGATTACAAGGTATCCCTGTCAGAAACAACAATGGTATCCCGAACAGGACAGCAGAAGCGGCGAGCACAGGCTTTACAAGCCGTTTCCCGGCTTCAACTGCTGTTGCAGCAGCGGCACCATGCAGACCTCCGGTCATTGCCGACTGTGCGATTCGTGCAGCAGACAAGAATGCCTGTTTACGGCTTGCGTTTTCGTCTTGCATTGCGGTCACCTCCGTTTCTGGGCGTTATGTCCTTTCGCTTAACCGGCTCTGCAGTACGGCGCAATGTATGCGGTTGAGATGCAGGCGAAACCGGAGAGGTTGGATTGAGTGATTTGCTGCGGTTCTGCCGAGGATTAACCGTAGGATTCTGTGCCGCAACAGGAGAAATATCCGGTCTTGCAGCAGCAGAAACTCCTCGATTACGCTGCGGTGTCACATCCGGTTTTGCTGCGTGTGCAGGTGTGCGCCGCGATGTTGCATCCGGTTTCGTTGTTTGTACTGATGTGCGCTGCGATATTACATCCGTTTTGGCTGCGTGTGCAGGTGTGCTCGGATGTGTATGCTCCTGCTTTGCCGGAGAAACGGTCTTCGGTGCCGTTGCAGGAGTGACAGTATGATCAGAAGCAGGAACGGTATTTTGCGGTGTTTGAACAGGTACCGGTGTACTTGTGGTATGGCTGTTCTGCGATGTATTCGGCATAATAGGTGCCGACTTGGTGGTTGCCTGATTCTGTACATGACTGACAGTTTTCTGCTCACGGCTGGAATGCACTTGCGCGGAAGTATGTCCTGCTGCAGCATGCTCTGTTTTCGATGTATCACGAGTCATTGCAGGACGCGGCGGTGTAACCGGACTGATTCGACCGGACTGGTGTCCGTGCGTACCGCTGTTTTTCTCCGTTTGCGTATTGTGCTCAATCGTTTGCGGCTGAAGCGAAGTATTTTGCTCTGTACCGTGTTCCGTAAGACGAGAGTCTGCTGCGTTCTGCGCATTGGCATTTTGTACAATATTTTGCGGACCATTCTGTGTAGTCTGCGTTTTGTTATTTGCTTGCTGTGTCTGCGGTGTAATAGGCGGCCGGCCAGTCTGTGGAGAGATTGGCGGCTTGGTTTCAGCAAAATTATGCGGAAGCGGCGGAACATGCGGCGCAATAGGCGAAACGCGAGAAGAAACTGTCGGATTTGTACTGCTTACATGCGAAACGCTTTCGCCGTCAATAAAATCATCTGCGTCGATGCTGATATCTGCATATTGGTGCGGTGCATGAACCGGTGCTGTGCGCTGCGGCACAGTTCCGGCCGAACGGCTGACATTTACAGTGCTTTCAGCATTGTTGTTAATCTCTGCCGATGCTGTCTGCGTACTGGCTCCAGACGGTGCACCGATCTCGGCGACACGCCCGGTAGTGACCTGACGATCTATACCGTATGCAAGCGGATCCCAATAGCGCGGCTGCATTGTATTGGTTGCATGCGGTGGATTAGAAATGGTGTTTTTGATAAATTCTGCCGCGTGATGGAACATCAGCGCGCTGAGCATACCCGGAATATGATGGTGTCCCAGCGGATCTCCGGTCGATGCCGGATTAAGCCCAATTCGCAGCACAATGCTGTCCAGTTTTCTTGCAGTGCGGACAATGCCGGTAATCAGCATGACCCACGGTACAATAGCAACACCGGTCGGTGAATTAGACATGGCAGAGAGCAGCATTTTGACAAACATCACGTTCAGAACCATTAGTGTACACATAGATGCAAACATTCGCAGCCACCCGCGGAAAATCTCGGCCGTGCTTTTGGAACCGCCCATTGCAAAAGCCAACGGTGCGCAGTAGATGAGTACGCATAGAATAACGTACCGTTCCGCGACCTCGAAAAACAGCTTGATGATCTGCCACTGGATATACACATTGACTACGATGACCACCAGCCAGCCTGCATTCGGAAGTAAACTAAAGAAATCTTCATCAAATGGCGTAAAGGAAACTGCACGCGGCATTTGGAGCAATCGCATAATAACCGCTGTAAGGCTTAGTCCGATATTGCATATCTGTCTGGCGCATACCAGCAGAAAGCTGAACATTGCAGTCCGAAGAAACAGACGCGTGGGATCTTCAGCCTCGATTCCAACGCCGGATACCATAGAACGCAGTGCTTGATATGCTAAATTGCCTATCAGCAGTGCCCATCCAACCGCAAGAAGAATGGTGGCAATTTCCTTGATGATCGGTACGCGTGCGGCAAAATAAGATGTATCCGCACGGAGCAGTGTCAAAAGCTGCTGAAGCAGTTGCTCTACCATCTCGTACCACATGGTAGCAAGCCATTCGCATAAGGCTTTGATAAGTTTTTCTAGAATAGGATTACCTCCTTCCTCTTGTCATAATGCCTCGAATTTCGTATAATGTACTTAATCTAGCGTAGCCAGACCGTTGAACAGCGGGCGGACATAAGCGATAAATGCGCCGATGCCGTTGATAATGACCCAGGCAAGCCAGACGCGTTTAAGCCAGTCCCACGCCTGGTCGGCCTTCTGCTGCGTTCCAGACATTTTTGCGCCAATGACTGCGACAGCGGACATCAATCCGGCGAGCACTGTGGATACACCGGCAATCTTGGTATATACATCCTTGATAATACGATTTGCGACAACCCACATGTCATCAACGGCGCCTGCATGCGGCAAGATGACTGCAAGCATAAGTACCAATAGTGCAATGCGGTATACAAGAAATAACCGCTTCATGAGCAGCGAATAGTTGATAGTTTTCTTTTTATTCATAGTGAAATATCCCTTCGATAGAATTTTTAATGGAGTAGAATTTATGTCTTTGACTGTAGAACTGAATGTTTCTCAACTGGTGATTCAGTTGGAAACTCTAGAGAATCGTTTACAAACAGGCGAACGATCTATGAAGCTGAAGACAGAAGCCCAACAGATCTCTCTCATAGCCAATAAGGCACGTTCACTGCAGCAAAATTGGCGGCAGGAAATCGTTAAGCGTGCTCAGCGCATTGCGGAGCAGTGCGGAGAAATAGAAAACGGAAGCTGAATGAGCTTCCGTTACGATTATTTGATTTCTTTTCCGATGACACACAGCCGGTAAGCCGGTTCGTTGGCAATACAGGTAAGCAGTGTGATTCGGTTATCCGATGTAGGATTCAAGACGGAGGTATTAGTTGCCCCAATACGCCCTGCCGAGATAACTCGATAGGTTCTCACGCCAAGTGATGTCCGGTAAGTGATAATATCGCCGATTTGCACGTTTTTCAGTGTACCGAAATACGGCCACGAACCTCGATTGTGTCCGCAGAGTGCGACATTGCCATTCCAAGTGGATGTACCGTCTACATGGCCTGAGCCTTTTCGCATGCTTTCATAGGTTGCACCGGGATAGACATACGCAAACAGCTTGCGATTACCAACGGAGACAGCGCCGAAGTGACCGTTAGTGCTGACAAGCTGTGTTTGTGCAGTGTAGCTGTCGCTGCTTGTAGCTGTATCGGCAAGCCGGTTGAACGATATGCCTTCCAGACCGTTCAGCTTTTCATCTGTATTGATCTGCTGTTCTACGGCATCCCCCCACGGGTCTATGTATGAACCAACGGGAATCACCGGCGAACCTTCACACGGTGTTGTGCTGCCTGCATCAGTGCTCATGCTGTCCGACGGGATGATGATAGAAGCTCCACCCGAATCGTCTGCACTGTCAATATCTAAGGCTTGGTTGGACGAGGTTGAGACGTAAAAGTGATTGGGGTAGAGATCTGCTGCGTAGTGGTATTCGAGAGCAGTGGCTACTTGCATCATAATGCTTATACAAGTACACATACTGCAGGCTGATTTTATAATATTCATTTATTTTATCCTTTCACTATGATGTGTAGTTATATTATAAAACTAATATTGAGGTGCATATTATGGAATTGTTGGTTATTGGAAATGGATTTGACATCGCTCATGGACTGCCTACAAAGTATAATGATTTCACCTGCTTCTTACGCTGCCTTACTAGGCGTAATAATTGGGAATCTGGCCAATGGTTCAGAAAATCAAATACAGAATTTGGTGAAAGTTATCCCCAGGTTATCAATCTAATAAAACTTGCTTATTATGAGCAACCTGGCAATCTTTCACCCGTAGCAGCAAAACTTGCAGAAGTTTTAGGCAACGCAATAAACACCCAAAATATATGGGTTAAAATCTTGAGCATGTATGATTTATCCAAGCAAAGTGAACGATGGGTTGATTGTGAGGAAATGATTTATGTTGTTATTTCTTCTCTCGAGAACAGTCCTTCAGTTTTAGATCCGGTAACAATTAGCTTAACCGCACTCATTGGAAAATGTGAGCACATATGTATAACTCGGAATCCCGATACACTCTTTAAACAACTAGATGAACTTAAGACGCTGTTTGATCTTTATTTGCAGTTAATGTTTGAGAATCAAAAAAATATATCGAATACGCTTAATTTTTTTGAAGAGAAAAAATTTGACTACGTCCTTAGTTTTAATTATACGGATACTTATGAGCGCATCTACAAGATAAATGAGAAAGGTACGGAAAGCAAGAAAGCAAGGGAATCATATATTCATGGACGCATAAGAAATGATCCGGATTCCTCAGTTAACATTGTGCTAGGTATTCATGACTCTTTGGAAGAACCCTTATGTAATACTAACTTAGAATATGCTCAATTTAAGAAGTATTTTCAAAGAATCATTTGTAAAACCGGTGCAGAATATCAGAATTGGTTTCAAAAAATTGATAAAGAGAATGGCAGACGAGGTGGTTGTACCAATAATCATGAATTAAAAAACACCACTATTTTCGGTCACTCGCTCGATGTGACAGATAAGGATATACTAAAAGATATTATACTTCAATCCAGCCAAACAACCATATATTATCACGAACCTAAAGAGCATACGTCAGAAGTACTCAATTCATATATCCTTAATCTAATACAAATATTAGGAAAAGAAATCTTAATACAGCTTACTAACTCCGATAAACTTATTTTTAAGCCAACTTCTGCTTTGTCTTAAATTATCACCCCAAACGCATAATCACTACCAACAAACGCTTCCACCACATGATGCTGTGCCTCGCCGCCGGTTTCTATGGCAATATCACGCCCTATCAGACGCTTTGCCAGCTTGCGACGCAGGATAACGGTATATTCCGTTTCTGCATGGCCTTGCAGCGCACTCAGCCGTATTCTCGGTGTGCGGACCCGCACAAACTGGCGGCTCACGACATCGTGGATACGGCGTTCCTCGTTATACACATAAACGCGCGCCGTATGCCAGAGAATGTATCGAATCACCCAGAGAATTAGCAACAGCAGCAGTAAGGCAGCCGCTCCGCAGACGATCATAATCTGTGAAATCGTCACATCCGGATCAAGAAACGGCAGGATAGGCAGCTTACTGCCAATGTAAGTAACTGTATATGTCACATGATCTACACTGGTTTTGCTGAGTGTACCACGGTACACCGCACTGGCCCGATAGCCGGTCGCCACCTGACGGCTGGTATAGGTTGTTTTACTGTACACCGCTGTTGCTGTCCAGCTATCCGGCACATCAGAATCCGAGACATTGACAGTCGGTGACCAGCTCAAACTGGTGCGCGGCAGGCTTAATCCATCAGCCTGTACCGATTCCGGTACCAGCGAGCGATCATTATACGGCAGTTCATACGTTTTGGTTACGCTGTGAGGATGGCTGTCCGTCACTGTTTTGTATCCGGTTGTCTCTACTTTGATGCTCTGCAAATCCAGTGTCAAATCACCGATATAACCATCCTTGGTATATGACTTGGTTACCGGAAATTTGTCGATAACAGCGGATAAATCAGCAGATGAAGCATCAAGTGTTACTGTATCCTCTGCATCCTGCGTTTCCGTTTTGTGGTGCACAGTCTTATCCATGCGCTCATAGCGATACCAATAGCCATCCTGTTCAAAAGGCTGCTCTTTGAGTGCCGCCGGATCAAAGTCCGGCGGCATTTCATATGTCTTGGATAAGGTCGGAACACCGTTGATCTCAATCGGTTCTACACTGACCGGCGTAAAAACAGCCTGATCTCCGTCAAGCAACACCTGTTCCGTACCAGCTTCTGCTGCGCCTGCCGCACTGACAAGCAGTGCGGCAAGAAGTGGCATCATCAGCCACCGCAGTCTCTTTTTCATCATAAATATCCCTCTTTTCTGTGATTAGTATCCGGTTTTCGGCAATGTAGGAAGCGGATAAATCGGCGTGCGGTGAATCTTAGTCACCCAGGCGCTCGTAGAGCTATCCCATTCACCCTGATACGAACCACCGCAGTCTACACGATTGGTAATGTTATAACCATTTCCCATATAGGACGGCACATAGACGTAAACCGTTGCCTTTTCAGTCATCTTAAATCCTGCAGGCACAGTTCCAAACTCGTAGCGGATATCCGTCACATACTCACCGATCGCCAGTTTGAGCGAGCCGGAGTCCACCTTGAATGAGTAACGGTTGGTAGAAAGCAGGTTGTCCGCAAGGGTGCGGTATCCGTTTTTATTAGTCTTATAGGTGATCTTGTACCAGACGCGCGCATTGTAAGTGCCGGTTGTGATTGTGCCTACGCGAACTGCATCTGTCGGGATGCGGTCGTGCCAGAAGAAATTATCCAACGGAACATTGGACTGATTAGCAACATTTGTGATATCATAGCGCATATTATCGCCCGCATCCACGGTATAATTACCTGTTTTCTTAATGCTGGTCTTGATGATTGCCGGGTCATCGTACATCTCAATACGGACCACATCGCCCTCAACTTTCAGTTTCACTTCAGCCTTTTGCGTATTCAGCTGATAAAAACGCGGAGCCTTGGATTCCCGTACGAAGTACCGGCCCAGCGGCAGCGGATTGGAGGCTGCAATACCTCTGGAATCTGTGGTAATCGTATCAACAACACGTCCGGTTTCAGCATTTTCAATCTCGAAAACTGCACCCGACAGCAAGCTGCCCTTCAGCTGATTGGTAATGGGATTATCCTGCGAGGATTTCTTGACCACCTGAATCTGACCGAGTACCGGTGTGTTTTCTACGACCAGTTCGGTCGTTTCGCCGCGGTGGACACGCAGAGTACGAACAGTGTTGTCCAACACATAACCCTGTGCGGCTGCAATCTCCTCGACCTTCAGCTTAACTTCGCTCTTGCCATCGGTCAGAATGTCATCGAGTTCGATATAACCGTCTTGATCTGTGGAATATTCGCCGATCAGATTGTTGGACTCATCTTTCACGAGGAATCGAACACCGTAAATGCCTTTCTTTGTCACAGCGTCGATTTTCTTAATGCGAATACTTGCCAGCTTCTCATTTTCAAACTCCACGGTTGCCAACTGACCGGCTTTCACGATCACGTTCTGCGGCGTACCGTCCAGTCGATAACCTTCGGGACACGAAATCTCCGTTACCACATAAACGCCAGCCTCCAAGCCGCTAACCGTTGCCAAACCTGCAGAATTGGTCGTATATTTGCCAATCACTTCACCATTTGCTTTAGTGACTTTGAAAACACAGCCGCTCAGCGGCTTGTTCGTGCCCTTGATGGTCTTGACGATTTGCAGGCCGTAAACACGCGTATTGGTAAAAGTCACTTCATAGGTTTCGCCAGCACGAAGCTGCACCGTTTTGGGCGTACTGTCAAGCTGGTAAGAATCCGGCGCTTTTACCTCAGAAATGACATAAGTGTTTTCCTCCAACTCCGGGAGAAAAATAGCGCCATCACTATCAGTTACCGCATCTTCTCGAACGATAGAACCATCTCCACGTGTAATTCGGAAAACGGCACCTTGCAGAGGCTTATGGCTTTGTGCATCAATTTTTTTGATGAGTAAACCGGGTTTGCGCGTATTTTCAATCGTAACCGTTGTCGGTTTCTCAGTGGTATGCTCAATCTCAAACGGCTTATCATTGAGGATGTACTCCTGCAAAGTGGATTTTTCTTGGACTCGGTAAGTGCCGGCAGGTGCCTTGCTGATAGTGATTTTGCCGTCACTGTCGGTCTGATAGTCGCCCAACAGGACATTATCTCGCCAAATCGAGAAGGTTACACCTGCAATCGGTTTCTTGCTCTGGCTGTCTACCTTGACTACGGTAAAATCTTTCTGGACCGTGTTATCAATGATGATATCAGTATTGCCGTCTGTCGTATGCTCTATGATAACAGGTTCCTTGCTCAACGTGTATCCTGCCAACGTGTGGCGCTCGTAAAATACATAAGTGCCATTGTCTGCATAATGAAGCGTGAATTTGCCATCCGGTCCGGTCGTATAGAATCCAATTGATTTGCCGTCACGAAAAGCCTCAAATACGACGCCCTGCATCGGTTTACCAGTATCTTTGTCGATTTTGGTTACCGTCACATCTTTTTTCATCGTGTTGGGAATTGTGAAGAAGGTAGGCTGCTCTGAATCATTTTCAACGGTAAAGGTCTTTTCGTTCAAAACGTACTTGGGATCTGTCACCGTTTCCCGTACCTGATAAGTGCCCGGTTCGGCATAGGGCAGCCAAATTCGGCCTGAATCATCCGTAGTATAATTGCCGAGCAAGCGTCCATCTTTCCAAACTTCAAAGGTGACACCAGAAATCGGACGATGTGTTTCTGCATCTATTTTGAGCAGACCGAAATGCTTTTTGACTGTGTTAGAAAATGTCAATGTGGGAATTTCGGCCTGATCTTTAATGAGTTCTACGGTTTGCTCCGGTGCATCCATATTATAGTGTGTAGTATCACCGCCCGATTCTTTAATCCGATAAGTGCCAGGCTGCAGGTCCTCGACCATTGCTTCGCCGTTGCTGTCGGTTGTCACACTGGTCAAGTGACTGTCATTAAAATATACGTCAAACTTCCAGTCCTTCAACGGCACCTTAGTTTCTCGATCAATTTTAACGATGCGGATTGCTAATTTTTTGGTGTTTGAAATGTTAATTTCGCGCACAATTTGAGTAGGATCGGCCGAAGGATCGATATAAACTTCGTGTACCTGCTCATCTTTCAGGTAACCGGAGGCCGCTTCGGTTTCAACGACCTGATAAAAACCTTT
The DNA here is from genome assembly GCF_003481925.1 of Butyricicoccus sp. OF10-2. Lineage (NCBI taxonomy): Bacteria > Bacillati > Bacillota > Clostridia > Eubacteriales > Butyricicoccaceae > Butyricicoccus > Butyricicoccus sp. OF10-2. Next base: position 27,876 of record NZ_QUMC01000020.1, read on the forward strand.
GGGCAAATTATTAATCCGAGCATATCCATTCACATCTGTTTTCAGCGTTGCGATCGTTTGCCCATCACGACGTACCTCAAAAGTTACACCGGCAATGGGCATTTTGCTTTCTTTGTCGTATTTATAGATCTGAATGGCCGGCTGAGGAGCGTTACGGAAAGTTAATTCGATATCTTTGGTGTTGTTCCATTGGAAGGTTTGAATATCGCTGCCATCGGTAACGTACCCCTCCGGTGCGGACACCTCATAACATTCAAAAGAGCCTTTCGGCAAATCACGACCCTGAATGATGATCTCACCCAGAGCACCTGTTGTATAGGAATGCCGATAATCGTTGTCAATGCCTTTGACCTCAAAAACAGCTCCCATGAGGTTACAACCATCCGCCGAAGAAATCTTGTGAATCTTAAAAGTGTGGTCCGTGCTGTTTGCAAGCTGCAGTTCAAGAGTCTTGCCACCCTCAGAGCCAGTGTTAATCGTCTTGGCAGGCAGGAGCGTATAGCCTTCCGGTGCAGACATTTCTTTGAGCGTTACATTTGTGTTCAGCGGCAAATCCACAAAAATGATTTCGCCGGATGCCGAGGATGTTCCGGTCAGCGGTTTGCTCAGGCCGGGATAGGTTAACTCAAAAGTACAGCCTTCTAGTCCTGCACCGGCTTCATCGGTTTTCACAATACGCAGGCGAGTAGTCCCTTTAGGCACTTCCTGTGCAGTGAAAGTTAATTTCGCAGTAGAACTCTTGACCGCAGGCTCAACCATAATGACCGGTTGCACGCCGCTGGCATTCGTTGAAGCAACAAACACATCGTAGCGGTCAACATTCATACTTGCTGTGATAACGGTTTGCAACTTGCTGTTGGCGGCATCCATTTTCTCTGCGACTTCTTTGGGAATGCATAAGAGAAAAGTTTCGCCGTATGCCATATTATTGGCGTTTTTATACAGTATTTTATCGTTTTTAACATTAGTGAGCGTCAATGTACCGTTGGTGCTCTTGGTTCCGGTCGAATCCATTAAAAAGGCGCCTGTCGGCAGATTCGATGCTGTCAGTGTGATTTTATTACCTCGTACAAAGGTAGCGGATGCAGCAGCCATCGGCAGCACCATGTAGTTCTGACCGTCAATCCGCTTTTCTGAAAAGATTCCGGAGCTGATAATACCATCTGTCAGGTTGATAGTGCCTGCCTTGGCATTGGAACCGTTATATGTGCTGCTGCCAGGCGTATAGTTAACGGTACATGCAGTCCACGGTGCATGGTTCAAACCGCTCGGGCCCCAACCGGTGTAAAAGGTGTTGCCATACTCGAGCATTTTAATCGCCGCATACAATGTCAATGCCTCAGACGTGTTGGAAGCGCTAAGCGTTTTGCCTGATGCGCGATAACCAAGAGATGTGGAACTGGAGTATGTCACACCGTAATTGCTATTTGCAGCAATCTGTGCATCACCTAAAGCCACCCAGATTGCAGCCTGTGAGGCGCTGAAATACATGTTTGCAGTGAAATTACTTGCATTGATGGGTGCCTTCACCCAACTGATGAACTCATTGAGTGTCATACGGGAATCGGTTTTTGTGGCTACACCATAGACGTGCATATCTGTGACTTTACCGGTAACAGTATACGGCTTGCCAGAGCTGCCCGGATTCGTCTTGGTGTGATCAGCACAATATGCACGAATCGTTGTGCCGTCGCTGGCCTTCGTGTACATCGGCCATACATTGCGCGGCGAGTTATTCTGGCGGAACCATGCCTTTTGTGTTCCGGAATCCCAGATGTTATAGGTTTCACCGACCTTGATTTCGATAGCGGATGCTTTGTTATCTTCGTCCGCTGCTGCTGCGGTCGGCACGATTGCCATACCGGACAGCATCGTTGCAGCTGACAGGGCAGCAGCTATCATGCGCTTTGTGATAGATTTTTTCATGTTATCACCCTTTTCATTGAAAAATAAAACGAGAGATCGTAAATGACCTCTCGTTTGTTCGGTTCGAGTATTCAGCTTAGAAACGGCCGAATATCTGAACCGCATATATTTGATTGTATTCGTTTCTGCCGATTGCCACACCAACAGCATTGACCTCGTCACTGAGAATCCATGCGCGGTGGACAGAAGATGTCATAAAGCTCTTCATCAGCGACTCAGGCGTAGATTCCGCAGTACCGCTGATAATATTTTCTGACATGTAATTTGATAACGAAACACCTGTTTCTTCAAGCAATTCGGTTTTCGTACTGCCGTCCGGCCGTTCGTGTGAAAATGATACCATGATTTCCTGCAGGCGAACCTGTGCGACCTCACTGAGTGCACCGTTGACATATACAGGCGAAAGATTAACATTTTCACGCTCGTTGTTGATACAATCGATCATAGTCTGTTGTTGGGACTCAAAGTTTTCAATAGCTCCTGGGCTTTCATAGCTACTGTCAATCGGTGCAGGAACGTAATGGGTTATTCCACCGGCCTGTGTCAGTGCATTGCTGATGACGATACAGCACAATGCGATTGCTACATTACTCATATACTGATACCTCCATGGTGGTGCGCGAGATGGGTTTTCTCTATCTTTCATAGACTATTCTCCCTCGCAAAGCGGTTTTCCAGAAATTCGAGAAACAAATCCTCCAAATTCATATCTGGCGGAATACGGTGCAGGTACGGTTCAAACCGTCTGCGTGAGAAGCTAATATTACCCGTTTTCTTCTCTGTTTGTGCTGCTGTTACTTGATTCCATGCCTTATCCAATTCTCCGGCCGTAATGGACGGCGGCGGACAATTTTTCTTTATATGCTTCATCACAGCAACGGATATGCGATGATTTTCTGCATTCAATCGCTTCTGAAACAATTTCTGTGTAGCTTCATCGTAATAAGAAATCGCAACGCCGCACAGCATATTCAGCCTACGCTCGTCTACTGCATCAAGCAACGTCGGAATCAGATATGTTAGCCGCACAGCATACCGCACATCAGTAACCCCAACATCGAAGAAGCACGCTACTCTCTCTCGAGCTTTTAACTTGTGGTGAATTTCACCACAAGTTGCATTAACCAAATCACTGCGTTTTCCCTGTTGACGGTAGGCATCCAGCAAGGCCCGATACGCCCAGCCGCGTTCGCTTGGGAGAAGGTGCTGACGCCTCTGTAAATTAGTCACGGTAGCGATCACGATAGCACGAGCATCGTCTACATACTCAATATCTGCCGATATTGCATCCATTCCCAGCATTTTGCACGCATTAACACGATTGTGCCCACTGAGAATTTCATATCCGCCTGCCTTACATGGCCGGACTTTGATATTCTCAATCAAACCGTTCTCTAAAATATCATCAGCCAGCATCTTTAGATTTTCTTCGCTGTACGGCTTGAAACCGATATTAGATGTAAAGAAAGGATGTAGCTGTTCAAGCGGAATTTTAGCCGTACTGCGCGGTTTCGATGATTCTGCCGGTATTATGCCGAACAGACCTTCAAACGCTTCATCAACAGTCTGATCTGCATTACTTGACGGTGCAGATAGCTTTGCACTGCGTTCTTTCAGTGCGTTTGCAAGTACGGATTTAGCCATTCCTCATGACCTCCTCCGCTGCCGCACGATAAGACAAAGCTGCCGCATTCTTCGGCGCATATTCCAACAGACTGATCCCAACAGCCGGATGCTCCGCTACCTTGATAGAATAGTCAATCGGCTGGCTGAAAATATGCATTTGCTCACCGTAGCGCTCCACCACATTCTGCCGTGAAATCTGATTGAGAACCGTGCGCTGCATAAACATCGTCAGCAGAATATCCACCTGTTTAAGATTTGGATTGAGCGATTGCTGCACCTTACGGATAATCTCAATCGTATCGTTCAGTCCTGCCGTGTCCAGAAAATGTGCCTGCGTAGGAATGATGACACGTTCCGAAGCAACCAACGCGTTGAGCATCTGCAGGTCTAAATGCGGACTGCAATCTATGAGTACATAGTCATATCGCTCTTTGACCTGATCGACGATTGCAGACAGAACTCTTTCTGGTGCAACGCTGTTGTCGTTCAGAGGGAACATCGATCTGGTATTCTGCATACTGACCAACCGTGAAAGCGTACCGGCCAGTTTGTTATTGGCTGGGATCAAGTGCAAATTTTTTGTTGTCTTCTGAATTGTCTGTTCGACTGACTGTTCTAACTGCTCCGGCACATCAATCGCCTGGAACATCAAATTGGCAAGCGTCGTGGACAGCATCTGTGGTTCATATCCCATAGCGAGTGTCAGACTTCCCTGCTGATCGTTATCCACAAGAAGTACTCGTTTTCCTGCCTGCGCCAGTGCAGCACCGATATTGTAAGTGCTGGTGGTCTTTCCTGTACCACCTTTTCCGCAGCAAAAACTGATTACCATATATTTACCTCCTCTCGGCGTATTGTCCTATATTAACGTTATCTATATAAATACAAAAAAGCCTGCCGAGTTCTGTCTTGATCCTCTTGTATCAATCCCCATTACTCGGCAGGTTTCTTGCCTGCACACTCTGCTTTTTCACCTCAATTCACGAATACAAGATTTTTTCGGCCGTGTATACCCTCACAAATTGTTCGTGAAATTGGACAAAATCAGCGAAACACCCGTGTTTTATAGGATTTCTGACCTTGTCCCTATTATAACCTAATCGTCGATCCGGCGCACGATTCCGGTTGCTTTCATAGCAATTCCGCCTCCCATTTTCGGTATTTCTGCTGCGATAGTGGTAGTATTTACTGAAACCGTGCAATTCATGTAGAAAAACCGTATGCACAATGTGTTCCTATTCATGAAAATTATGGTTTGCAGATCTGTTTCTTTCGCGTTAGCAGCTACTCTGCACAGCGGACGCACAGCTGATATGTAATCTTCCAAATACCGTCTTCCCAATCCGCAACCCCCTTTGTCGTCCACTGTTTTTTCTGCCAGTCCTCGAAATATATTTGCAGCGAAACATGGGTCGTTCCATCTGTCGGCAAATAAATATAGCGATAGCCCTCGCATACAGACATCGGCGGCAAAACCTCTTTTCACAATGGGTACTCTCTGCCGTTAAAGAGATACCGTTCCAGATAAATCACATTGCCGCCCACATTTCTGATATAAATTGCAGGCACACTTTGATCCGGCTGTATACCGTCGGCACTTTTCAGCGTAATCGGCTGCGTCAGCAAATACAGCTCCACCTTGTTCTGCGCCTCTGCCTGCCATTTGCTGAGTTCGTACTGCTTTCTACCGATTTGCATACTGGAAATCAATGCAAGAACGGATACAATAAACGAAAAGAAATGGATGGAGTTAGTACATAATGATGGAAAATGATGTGCTGACGATGAGAATATGCAAAGGCATAATAGAAAGAAACTGGTTTTTTACACATTATCGAATCCGTGCCGTCCAAGAAGGCCGAGTCGCTCAAGGCATGGCTGGCCATGGTGGGCCGTGAGAGGATCTGGATGCGCTGCTGCAGGATCTGCTCGCTGAGCTGCCTCTGGAGTTCCTTGCGGCGTGCAGTGCGGCGGATATGCAGGTGCTGTGAGCGGAAAACAATCAACCGAACAGAAAAAGGGCGACCATACGGTTTCGCCCTTTGTTTGTTGAAATCAGTAGCTGACGATCAATCCGCCGCGCTCGGCGTAGTAGCTGCAGAGCCCGCGGGTCGGCAGGATCTCGATGCTTGTATTTTCCCAGATATCCAGAATGCTGTTTTTCAGCGTCTGAGCCAGTGCGAGATTATCACAATGGCTGATCGCGACGTTTCCGCCGATGAATCCGTGCTCCTTCATGGTGCTGACCAGCGTCTGTACGACCTTTTTCGCACCGCGCGCCTTGCTTTCAAAGGCGATCTTTCCCTCATCACTGCCGCTGCCGATGCCCCAGATGCCGAGAGCCTTGGCGAGCATACCCGTCAGACGATGGATGCGTCCGTTCTTGATCAGGTTGTCAAACGAGGAGAGCGCAAAGAGGATTTTGGTTTCTGCAGAAAACCTCTGGCGTGCGCCGCAATATCGTCAAAGGAAAGGCCATGACGGATCAGGCGCTCGATCTCCTTTACGCAGAGCAGAACCTCCGGTCCGGTGGATAAGGAGTCCAGAATGACGATCTTTTTATCCGGGTTTTTCTCCAGCGCCATATCTCTTGCCGCAAGAGCGCTGTTCATACTGCCGGACAGCTGCGAGGAAATGGTGATCGCGATCGCGCAGTCCGCCTGTTCAAACTGTGCCAGCCATGCGTCCGGCGTGGGGCAGGAGGTGTGGCCGGCCGAGTGTTCCTGCTCCATGGCGTAGAGCATTTCCATCGTATCCAGATGCTCGTCATCAACAAAATCCCGCTCCCCGATGCGGATGGTAAACGGCACACTGGCCAGCCGGATCCTTCCGTCCGGACTGGTGGAAGGGAGCAGATCACAGCTTGAATCCGTAATAATGTTCCAGTTCATATGGTTTTTCCTTTCTCTCTTACCGAAAATTTTCAGTGTTATTGTGGTGAAAGCGCTCTCTCTTGCAGTCGGTCGATCTGCACCGCACACGGCAGCCGGCCTGTCCTGCACACTTTCCTTCATAAAACAGAAAATGTGGGGTCCTAATGTTGTATTCATTATATAACAGAACGCGCATTTGATAAATAACAAGTCTTACAGATGTTTACAAATACTGGTATGGCCGTCAGCGGGTCAGATATTGCAGGATCAGAACAAGGATCAGCATATGTACGGGATAAAAGGCATAGCAGGCATACTGGAATGGCTTGCTGTGATAGCCCTGCCGTCCTCGGTACAGCCAGATGGGGAGGAGCGCCAGAAGTGCAAGACCTTGCTGACAGATCTCAAATTCCATGCCGAATATATGGACGGGATACAGCAGACCGCCCAGCAGCTGCACATTGACCCAGTAGAGGGCGAGAAGCTGCCCTGCCAGACACCACCACTTCCGTCCGCGGAAGAAGTAGAAGATAAAGATCGTCAGCACGCCGGTGCCGTAGTAGTCCACCATGCTCAGGGTGCCCAGCACTGTGCCGATCAGCACAACAAGCAGGGCGGTGAGCAGGTACAGCCATGTTTTTTGTTTTTTGCGCACGGTTTCCATCAGATGAATGCCCAGAAGACCGAGCAGCAGCGTCCAGATCACGTTCTGGTGCACCGGATAGAACCAGGTTCCGCCGTACATCAGGTCGAACGGCACTTCGGAGAGCACGGCAAACAGCGCAAGCCGCAGGGCGTATTTCCGGAAGCTGTGGGTATGAAAATATCCTTCCACCGCCATGAATGCGAAGATGGGGAAGGCTAGCCGTCCGGCACACGTCAGCCAGTCCTGCGCGGGCAGGAGGGTCGCCCAGAGATGATCCATCAGCATCAGCACCATGGCGAGAATGTGAAGTGCCGCGGCGCTGAGGGAAAAACGGCCGGAGGCGAGAGAGGACAGGTTGTTGGTTGACATACGGGTACTCCTTTATCTAAGGCAACACCGCACAATTAAAGCTGCGGCGCTTTGCCGAAATTTTTCACCCTGATTGCGTTGCGATTTCTTGCAATACGAAAGTATTGCTGCAAAACCGCGCCTTATCAGAGCACAAAATTTGCTTGCAAATCGCTCTTGTCTAATTATGCGGTATTGCCCTAAATCGTTCGGTAATCGGGAGGGGAGACACAGGAATGTGCTCTGCATTTATTATATACAGAAGAGCGGACAGCCGCAATGCTGCAGCGATAAACTTTTTGTGAATATCCGCGAGGCGGACACGGCGCACAGACGGAAAACGCCCTGCCGACCGGTGCGGGCAGGGCGAGAAAAGCCGGAGATACAGATTCCCGGCACAGTATTGCAGCCATGCCGGGAACGGTTGAGGGATTATGAAGATCAGAAAGTTACAGCTCGCCGCACGCTTCGCGCTCTGCGAGTTCTTTCATGATAGCGGGATACTTTTTGTCGAGCTGATACAGTATGCCGACGATCAGAACGATGGTTTCGGAAAGATACAGCGTGCTGTACATCCACGAGTCGTTATGGAACACATACTTGCAGTAGTACGGCAGGATCGTGCCGACAACAGCCTGATTGGTGCTCTGGAACATCCAGAGCAGCAGGACAGCGATTGCGGCCCAGATGCTCATTACCTTGACCCAGGCAGACTGATTGTTGCCAAACGTTGCACGCTACGTCACCGCCGCCGTAAGCCAGGCGTGTCAGAATATTGATTTTTCCATTTTCAGAAACAGATCGTGTAGGCAGAACCGCCTCTGCCTGCATGGTTGGATTGGTTTTCACGAAACATTCTCTCCTTCTCTGGTTTCGCTTCCAATTTACAGCCGCCCCAATAAAATGCACCTGATCAATGCTGCGTTTTCCGGCCTGCTGCAAGCGGATAGGATTGTTTAGCGTGCAGCCTGCCTGCTTCACAGAGATCGTGCCTCGAAATTTACATCTTTTGCAAGGTGCAGACCGCATCTATTATCATGGCACGAATTAACATGAATGGCGAGAAATTCTTGTATATTATATATAAAAACCCGAGTATATTTTATGCGATAGGTAAAATGAGTAGTTAATAATGCACAATTTATAATAAAAAAATGCGCGTAATAGTTAAAAAACGATGCAAACCGAGAACCGGCAAACCTATCTAAGCTGATGACCTTGCTTCCGAACATCGTTATCGCGGTCGCGGTTGCACTGCGCTTCTGCCCGCGCTGCAGAAGGCGATGTATTCGACTTCGTTCGGACACCGTACCGCACGTTGAAGTGCCCAAAAGGTTAGACAAATAGTTTTAACAAAAATTGCAAGCACCGTTGCGGATGGCATTGACAGCGTCAGAGCAGTTCGGTATCAGCATGCTGGAGCCGGGTAAGAGAATGGGATGGAAATAGTACATAGTACAACGTCTTTCGCTATTATTATATATCATGTTATTCCTGTGAAATTATAATTTGATTACGCTCTCAACAATGGAATAAAGGCAGTTCAGATGAAATTTCTAAATTTCAGTTTTGAACGAAAATTCTATGTTTTGGAGTGAAAATTATGACGAACAAACAGGAAAAGATGATATGCAATACCTTTGGCATTTCGAAACTCATGCCGTTTCAGAAGAAGGTAATCGCAGACTTATCCGATGGTAGAGATGTACTTGGTTTAGCACGAACCTCCGAGGGCAAGTCGATCTGCTTTCTCTCGATGATTACCCTGCACCCGAATGGTCTGCTGATTGGTATTCTCCCGACCGTTGCACTCATGCGTGATCTGGTGCAGCGTTGCGAGGACAGTAAAATCCGAGCGGGCTGTTTGTACAGCGGCAATGCGGAGAATACCAATGTCATCGAACGGCTGGCACATGGTAAACTTCAGGCGCTCTTTGTTGCGCCGGAACGACTGAGTGATTCTCGTCTCTGGAAGGCAATTCAGAAGAATAGCGTACACACGGTTGTCGTTGCTGCTTTCAGCGCAACTGTTACGCCGGATGATATTTCATATATTGCGAAAAGTCTACGCATGAAAAATCCTGTTGTTCATATCGGCAAGCTCAAACGTTCTAATCTCTCCCTCAAGAAAGCGTTTGTGAAAAATGACGCTGCTCGTTATACGAAAGTCAGAAAAGCGGTTCAGAAATGCGGCAGTAAAGGGAAAATCGTTATCTACTGCACTCGTGTTTGCGATGTAGAAGATATGCGTGACTTTCTGATTGAGGATTGCGATATTTCGGCTTCTGCTATTGCCCTCTGCCACAGCAGGCTCTCCGACCGAGCCAAACAGGAAAAACGTTTTCGTTTCGGTGAGGCACATATCATGATTGCAACTTCCGCGTTCGGAATGGGCGTGAATATTTCGGATATCCGCCTGATTATTGTCTCTCAGCTGCCGTTCAGTGTCGCGTCATTCTACCAGATGGCAGGACGAGCCGGGCGCGACGGCAAACGCGCAAAGGCACTGCTGCTCTGGAATGACGCCGATTTTCAGATGAACCTTGACATTATTTCTGACACGGATGACCATGCAGTTGAAGCCGCCAATGAACTGTATGCGATCTGTGAATCATCGGACGATCTGCACGACGCAGTCATCGGCTGCTTTGCGAAGGAGGGTGAATAATCATGGACTCTCGCTATGGTATCCACACGATCGAATTATTTCACAGGGTGTCTAAGAAGGACTTCAACAAGGTGTTTCATAGTCTGAAAAGTATGAATTCTGGCAATTTTTATCCAGACACGACATATCATTCTGAGAAAGGTCTGACGAAGTATATCTGCACCTCTTACTGCGGCCAGGGCATAGTGCTTTATCTATACCAGCAGGTGCGTAGCAAGAACAAAACAAAGAAAAATCTTGCATCTTTTATTCATTTTCGGCTCAATCCTCATACTTTACTGCACGGAGAGTATGTGCCAAAGAAAGTATTCCAGGCGGAAGAAAAACAGCTCAACTCGCTCGACAAGGAAATGACCAAGCTGCTGCGTGAAATCGGTCTGGACTGCGAGTTCGAACAGCTGACGCTCTCTCGCATCAACTGCTGTCTGGACTTCTTCCCCGAGTCACAGAAATGGGTCGATGAGGCGCTGCGCGTCATTCGACGTAGCCCGTACATGAAGCAGTACAAGCTGTGTACATTCGGCAAAGGATTCCCTAATCATAAGGAAAAGAACGCGCATTCGTGGCGTATTTGCTGCAAGACGACCACATTGACGGTCTATGACAAGACATTTCAGCTGATGGAGGAGGACTTGCTGGAGCAGTATGACGCGCCGATGCTTCGGTTCGAGGTGTCCCGCTCGGGAGCGAAGTTCAAGCGCGGCCTGTCCGATGAAGTCAAGGGCAGCAACAAGGAAATCCTGAAAACCGTGATGAATGAGTCGGAGAAAACCATTCACTCATATATGAAAAAGCTGCACGCAAATCTGCCGTTTGTGCGATATTCCGACTGCATCGCACGGATTGAAACCGTCAAACACTCCGCTACGAGGAAGAATATGCGACTGCTGGTCGAAAAGCTGTCCGATTGCAAAAGTTATGCACAGGCTGTGAAAAACAGCGGGCTGTCCGAGAATAAGCTCCGAACCGTAAGGAAGCAATTCGAAAAACTGGGTGTGCAGCCGGTGACGATGCGCGATACGGCAGGAATTGATGAATTGAGATTTATGCGGTAAATATCACCCCATGCCTTGTTATTCAGCTTGGCATGGGGTTGTTTTTTCAAGGAGCCATTGCAGCTTTTGCGGTGAGATAACCAACATATGTATAAGATAGCATGAATTGCGGTGAAATGCGTTTTCACTATCTAAATTCATATCAAGGAGCTGATTTTCAATGAAATATATCGACTATCACAAAATGAAAGAGTTTTATACCATTGCTGAGGTCTGTCATTTATTCGAGATGGACAAGAAAGAATTGCGGTACTACTCTGAAAAGTACGGTATTTTCCCGCAGGAAGACCAGTATGGCAACCACGGCTTCCGAAAGGTCCTGGTTCGCAAGCTGTACAACTACATCTACAAGGAGCAGAAAAATAGCAAATTCTCTTCCGCTCCGTACTGTTCATTTTACGTTCCCCCTCGTGAGATGTATATGCTGCTACCGAATTTAGTTATATTTTTATGCTATTTGCGTAAATGCCGAAATATATTTCTGTATGGTATGGAATGCACGAGGTTCATTACAGTCAATATCACACCTATATGCGTGCAAAATCGCCTCCCTCGCAAGCGGTTTCGATTACTTTTCATCATGCTTACGCGCAAACGCAAAGGCCGGAGAACCACCATTGCTGATGGTTCTCCGGCTGTATGGGGGGAAGAAAAGGTGTCAAATGCGGCCCATGATGTAGTCTCGCAGGAAGTGTGTGCGCGCGGCGCCGGGATCAAGACTGCTGTCTAACCTTTTATGACACATAGCTGCCGCTATCGCGCACGCCGAGAATATTCAAATGGTTTTCGTCCATTTTCGCGGTATTCCCTCCTCAAGATCATCTGACATTTTCCGCCCGAATATGCTATACTGAAGATACTACATGCAAAAGAGGAAAAGAGTTATGCAAATTCAGCAGCTTACCTACTTTGTCGCCATTGCGGAGCAGGGCAGTATCAACAAGGCCGCGGAGAAGCTGTTCGTCACGCAGCCCAATCTGAGCAAGGCCATCAGCAATCTGGAAAACGAGCTCAAGGTGCGTATTTTCAACCGCACGAACAAGGGCGTCGTGCTGACCGACGAGGGCAAAAAGCTCTACCAGTACGCGCGCACGATCATCAACCAGATGGAGCTCATTCAGGGTCTGTCGGAGAAAGAGCACACGCCGGTGCTGTCTATTGCCTCCTATCCAATCATCACAATAGGGCGTCTGATGGCGAAGTTCTACAACGATTACCACGATAACCGCGTGGCGCTCAAGTTGGTGGAAAACCGTCTGCAGCAGGTGATCGAGAGCGTGGAGCATGGCGAAGCGGAGATTGGCTTTGTGATGAGCAACAACGTGCAGGTAAAGGAACTCAAGCACATGCTGAAGTTCAAAAACATTCAATTCCACGCGCTGGGCACGGACACCTGGTACGCAAACCTCGGTCCGAACCATCCGCTGTATCATGCGTCTGAGGTGACGATGGAGCAGCTCCTGCCCCATCCGTTCGTCCGCCTTCCGGACGATTATTTTTCCAATCTGAGCTTTTATCTGGAGATCGACGGCGTGCGTCTCGAGCAGTTCAAGCGTGTTGTTTACGTCAACGACAGCGCGGCCATCCTGTCGCTGCTGCGCTCGACCGATGTGGTTCGCCTCGGTCCGGGACTGAGCGCGCCGGACTTCGCGGAGTACGGCATCCGCACCATTCCAATCCGAAACTGTCAAGTACAGATCAATGTAGGCTGGATTCAGCGCAGCCGAGAAATGCTGAGCACAGAAGCACAGGCATTTGTGAAGATGCTGGAGGAGCTTTACCCGAAAAATGAGAAATAAGACGTTTCGAGGGTTATAATAGGCTATTCCATTTTGTTATGGCTGGGTTATAACAAAAGCAGAATGGACAAAAAACTGCAGAATGGTATACTGAATAGTGTCAAAGCAAGGGCGCTGTGATTTAGTCACAGCGCCTATTCTTTTGTCTGTTTTCATGAAAAGCGGACATAAAACTGTACAGGAATACTATTCCGTTTCGGTTATAACGTCACTATAACTTTTATGATTTGGACAGGCATAACAAATTTATGATACGGTATAGACACAGAAAGGAATGAGGCTTATGACACCGATCAGCGCACTTGCGATTCTATTCTGCATCTACGCAGTCAGCGAGCTGATTGCGCAGAAAACCAAAGCAATATTCTCCACGGTGCTCAGCATTGCGATCCTGCTGCTTGCAAGCTTCTGGAGCGGCATCTTGCCGCGCACACTGATCGACGACGCGCAGATCACCGGGTTCGGCAACATCATTGCCGGCCTGCTCATCGTGTCGCTCGGCACGACGATCGACTTCGCGGAGTTGCGTCGGCAGTGGAAGGTAGTCGTCACCGCGCTGTGCGGCGTGTGCGGCGCAGTTGCAGCAATCGTACTGATTGGACGACCGTTCATCGGCAGCGAGATGGCGATCGCCGGCGCACCGATCTTCGCAGGCGGCAGCGCGGCAACGCTCATCATGACGAGCACGCTCAAGGAGATGAGCCTCACAACGGCGGCGACGTTCTGCATCGTGCTTTACGTGACGCAGAAGTTCATCGGCGTACCGATCGCGTCCCTTCTGCTGCGGCGCACTGCAAAGCTCATCCGCGATGACGCGGCGCTCGTAGAGCAGTACAGCACTTTGCAGGAGGAAAACGACGCGGCGCATCACGGTCCGCTGCATCTGCCAAAATGCTGCGAGCGTCCTTCGATGTACCTCGCCAAACTGGCAGTCGTTGCGGTCATCGCGTACTATGCATCCAAGCTGACCGGCGGTGCGGTTCACTACTTCGTCATGTGCCTGATCATGGGCGCGGTGTTCTTCGCACTGGGTTTCCTCGATAAAAACATCCTCGGAAAAACGCAGGCCTCCAGCCTGATCACGTTTTTCGTCACCATTCTGATCTTTTCCAATCTGGCGCAGACCACGCCGGAGCAGGTGCTGTCCGTTCTGCCTGCGCTGCTGACCGCAGCGGCCTGCGGCGTTTTCGGAACCATGGCGGCCGCGCTGCTGTGCGCTAAGCTGCTGCACATACCGGTCAGCCTTGCGGCGGCTTACGGCATCAGCTGCACGTTCGGCTTCCCGACCACCATGCTCATTCCGCAGGAGGTCTCCGAGGCGTTCGGACGAAACGAGAAGGAAAAGAAAGCGATCTTGAATTTCCTGCTGCCGAAGATGCTGACGGCAGGCTTCGTCACCGTTACCATCGTGTCCGTACTCATTGCAGGCGCGGCGGTGAAGATGCTGTGAACTGAGCCCCGGTACAACGGGCTTTCAATAGAGGAGGTATACGAAAATGGAGCAAATTTACACGCAGATCCGCCAGTACATCGACGAAAACAGACAACCGATGCTGAACCTTTGGCGCGAGCTGGTGAACACGGAGAGCGGCACGACGCAAATCGACGGCGTGAACGCTGTTTGCAGCATCCTGCGCCGCGAGATGGAGAACGCCGGCATCCACACCCGTGTCCGCGCCATTCAGAACTCCGGTGACATGCTCATCGGCGAGTGGAACCCCGGCAGCTCTAAAGCGCCGCTTCTGCTCATCGGCCACATGGACACCGTGTTCAAGGAGGGCGCAGCGAAGGAAAATCCGTTCCGCGTAGACGAGAACGGCATGGCGCACGGCCCCGGCGTGCTAGATATGAAGGCCGGTCTGGTTATGGCACTGTACACGGTCAAGGCGCTTGACAGCGTGGACTGGAAGGAACGCCCGATCAAGTTCATCTTCGCAAGCGACGAGGAAAACCTGCATATGCGTTCGGACGCGAAGGAGATCTTCGCAGAGGAGGCGGCAGGCGCGCTTGCAGCGTTCAACTTCGAGACCGGCTACATGGACAACCGCTTCGTGGTCGGCCGCAAGGGCGGCGGCCCGGTCAGCATTAGGATTCACGGCAGAGCATCCCACTCGGGCATTGCGCCGGAGAAGGGCCGCTCGGCGGTGCTCGAGGCTGCGCACAAGATCGTCGAGATCGAGTCGCAGAACGACATCATGCGCGGCAGGCTGATGAACTGCGGCATGGTGGACGGCGGCATCGGTGAGAACACCATCCCCGACTCGTGCGAGGTGCGCATCGGCATCCGTTTCCCGAACGCGGAGGTGCGCGATGAGATTTTTGAAATCCTGCACCGCGCGACCGAGCATAATTCAGTGCCGGATACTACGGCGGAGCTCGATCTGAGCCGTGTCATGCAGTGCATGGATACGACAGACGGTGTTATGGCGCTGTTCCGTCATTTGCAGCGCACCGCGCAGGACTGCGGCTTCGGTGAGATCGACTGCTTCCAGGTCGGCGGTCTTTCGGACTCCGGCATCACGGTAGCGTGCGGCGTGCCGACGGTATGCGGCATGGGCGTGCGCGGCGAGGGCAATCACACCCCGAACGAATATGCGGAAGTAGAATCGCTGTTTCAGCGCAGCGTGCTTGCGGCGTGCGCAGCGTATACGCTGAACGACGATTTTGCCAAAACTGCCGAATAAACGGCAGATAAGGGATAAGGAGGTATAAACTCATGGCAAACAAAGAGAAACAGGCGGAAAACAAGGAAAAGATCGGTATCGGCGCATGGCTGGCACTGATCGTCCTCATTCTCGTGCTCTCCGGTGCGTTCCGCACGGCGGAAGGACCAATCAAGGTGCTTGACTTTACTAATCTGGCAGGCTCGTTCGGACAGATTGGCGACACAGGTGCGAACCTCATCGGCAAGGGCGGCACCGGCGCGAAGGACGGCTTCATGGCAGGCTTCAATCTGATTCCGGCGGTCATGTTCTTCTGCGGCCTGCTCGGTGTATTCGAGCAGCTCGGCGCATTCAAGGCGTCGGATATCCTGTTTCGTCCCCTGCTCCGTCCGCTGCTCGGCATCCCGGGCAAGTGCGGCATCGCATTCATCTCGAGCTTTACCGGTTCGGACGTTGCGGCCGTCATGACCCGTGAGCTGTACGAAGACGGCGAGATTACGGACGACGAGCGCACGATTTTCGTAGCGTATCAGTATGCAGGCTCGGCGTGCATCAACAACACCATCACCGGCGGCGCACCGCTCGTGGCGATCTGCCCGGTGGCACTCGGTCCGTGCATCGTCATCATGTTCGTCTGCAAGCTGATCGGTGCGAACATCGTCCGTCTGATTCTGCGTGCAAAGCGCGGTAAGGCATAAGGAGGTAACGGAAATGAGCAATCAGGCAACCAATACAGCGGCTGCAGCCGCACCCGCAAAGGCAAAGAAACCTCAATCGTAGATACCTTCCTCAAGGGCTGCGCAAAGGGCTTCAAGGTCGGCATTGAAAATATCACCCCTGCGATGATCCTCGGCTATGTACTGGTGTACATTCTGAAGGAGACCGGTCTGATGGACATTCTCGGCACGGTCATGTCGCCGGTCATGGGACTGTTCGGTCTGCCGGGCGAGGCTTTCGCGGTTCTGATCTCGGCGTTCTTCGCCAAGGCCTCCGGCTGCGCGACCGCCGCTTCCATGTATGAGGCAGGCGCGCTGACGCTCGGTCAGGCGTCTATGATGCTCCCGGCATGTATCCTGATGGGTACGCTCATCGGACATTATGCGCGTATCGTGCTCGTAACCGACACCAACAAGAAGTGGCATCCGCTGCTCATCGCCGTCTGTCTGCTTGATGCGGCTATCAGCCTTGTCATCATGCGCGTCATTCTGGCGGCAATGGGCGTTCAGTAAAAGGAGGCCGAGCATATGCTTTCTAAGTTATCGCGTCGGCGCGGCCTTCAGCTCGAAGCGCTCGGCAGCGTGCTGATCTGCACGGTGATGCTGGCCGATCGGTTCCTTTTTACCTTGCAGGACGGCTTTGTCCTCACCACAGCCATCATTTCCGCCGTGCTGCTGACGATCGGCATCCGCGTGGTCAAGCGGCACGACGAGAAAAATCAGAACTGATCCTTCGGGCGTTCCTGATACCCCAACCGCCCGAATTCACACCTCTTTTGGAAAGGGCCTGCGCTGTCAGGCCTTTTCTGTTTCTCCCCCCATTTTGCACAGCAGCGATCTGGTCAGCTACACGATTTCAGACCGTCCGGTACTGAGACCATGCTGAACGAGGCATTTGCAAAAATAAAAAATCCCCGATTAAACCGCAAGGTCAGCAAGTTCGGCTGACCTTGGGTTAAACCGAGGATTTTTTTGATTCTGCTTATTTTTTCGCCTTGCTGCCGACCAGATAGCACACAGCGGCAACGATCATGCCATTGATGGATGCGATACCCCACGGAACCAGATTTGCCACCACAGCGCCCAGCAGAACGCCGATAACCGCAAACCAGTTCACCGTTTCGGTGATCTCCATGTCGTTGTACTTCTCTCGGTTCATAAAGAAGCTCATCACCAGAATAATGCCGACCGGCGGCAGTGTGCAGTTGAGGATATTCAGCCAGCCGCAGAAGTTCCAGTACAGCCAGACCGACAGCACCGTGCCGACAATACCGGATATCAGCACCATCGGCTTCTTTCTCTGGCCGAAGATGTTCGCCAGACCCAGACCGGCGGTGTACAGCGCGTTGTCGTTCGTAGTCCAGATGTTGAGACCGAGAACCAGAATCGCCAGATAAAACAGACCGAGGTTGATCATAACCTCAAAAATGTCATTGCCGCCGACGTAGACCGACGAAATACCGCCGAAGAAAAACATCAGCGAGTTGCCGATAAAGAACGCGATAACGGTCGTGATCGCACCAACCTTGCCGTTGCGGGCAAAGCGAGAGAAGTTCGGCGTTGCCGTGCCGCCGGAGACAAACGAGCCGATAACCAGACCGGCGCCGCCGACAACGGTCAGCGTACCGCTGGACTTGGCAAACTGATCAATCAGCGTGCCGTTGCCCTGTTTGACCGCCATCACCATGGCAACCGTACCCAGGATTGCAACCAGCGGAACCGCAATATAGCTGATGAGCGTCAGCGATTTGATGCCGAAATACGCCGAGGCCGTCATACACACACCCGCAATGATAACGAGCACCCATTCAGCCGCTGTGCTGCCGCCGAGCAGCTCATTTGCAACCGGAATGGCAAACATGGCGATACCGACGCCGAACCAGCCGATCTGCGTAAACGAGATCATCGCGCTCGGCAGGTACGAGCCTTTTGCACCGAAGGCTTTGCGTGCCAGCAGGTCAAGGCTCATGCCGGTTTCCGCGCCGACGTAGCCGAGCAGACCGGTGTACAGGCTCAGGATCAGGCCGCCGATGATCATAGAGATGATAAAGCCGCCGAAATCCAGTCCGTCTGCCAGCTCCTTGCCGACCCACATGCTGGCCGAGAAGAAGGTGAAGCCCAGCATGATCATGAACATGGTTACGATGCCGCGGCGCGCATAATGCGGCACGGCCGCTTCCGCAAAGTCGATATCGACCGGTGTGTTGTCATTTTTCATAGATTCTTATCCCCTTTTTGTGGCAATACCGCATAATTGAACAAGCGCGATTTGCGAGCAAATTTTGCATCCTGATTAGGCGCGGTTTTGCGGTAATACTTGCTGTATTACCGTGAAATCGTAACGACATCAGGGTACAAAATTTCCGCAAGGCACCGCAGCTTTCATTGTGTGGTGTTGCCTTATTTATTAAAGAATGTACTTTTTGAGCGTCGTGGTGAACTCGTCAATGCGCTGACGCGCGATCTCCTCCAGCGTTACGTCCTTCAGGCTCTCGACAAAACCGCGCTCCTGCTGATACAGCCAGCGCGTCAGCTTTGCGTCCAGCTTTTCATAGTGGCAGTCCTTCAGCCAGTCCTCATAGGAAATCGGCAGCGCATGACCCAGTTTTTCCTCCAGCAGCGCCTGCTTGTCGATCTTGTCGGCACGCGCGAGAATGCCGTTCCAGAATTCCAGCACCTCTTCAATGTGCTCGTGGATTTCGTAACGGCGTGCACCTCCATCGTAGATCGTGCACTTCTCAAACAGCGGATTCTGCATGGAAAGCGTCTGACGGCGGAACTCCGGCGCCACAATGCCGCCCTTCCAGTAAAAGTCGATGAGCGCACGGTTGATGCCGGAAACGCCCTTGTCGCCTTCCTCGTAGCAGCTGAAAACGCCCTCGTAGTACACAGTGATGAAGCCCTCAAAGTCCGGCCAGTAGGTGCGGATTTCTTTGGTCAGCTTTTCGAGAATCTCAATGCCCTGCGTACCGCCGATGGTAAACAGCAGGATGTTGCGCAGCTTGGCGCCCTGCTTGCGGTAATAGTCGGTGACATAGCGCAGGCACTGCACAAGCGTCTCGCCCGAGGCGATGATATCGCCGATCATCAGCGTGCTGTTGGGCACCATGGTCAGCTTGCAGTATTTGATATCGAGTGACATCTCATCATTCTCGCCAAACACGCGCTCACTGGACATAAAGCTGATGTCATGCACGCGAATATGCTCCTTGTAGCAGCTTTCCTCGAGCGGGTAGTTGAGTGCGCCGCGCAGAATGGACAGAATGTTCGCTGAAGTGATCTTTTTCTGCTCCTTGAGGTAGTACATCATCTGCGAGGTAGCTGTTACGAGTGACGCATACACCTCGTAGCCGACAACCTCCGGATGGTTCATCAGCTTGCGGGTCTCGGCCTCCGAGACGATGTAGTATTCATTGACAAAGCTGCCACCCGCCAGACGGTAGCAGTCTACACCCTGATCGCTGAATTCCGGTACGATATGGACGTCATTCCAATTTTCGATCATATCAGTTTCCTCCCTAAAAAAAGGGACCGACTGCCGTTTTTGCGGGCAGAAGGTCCTTAGTTTTCATCGTTTTCCTATTTGATTCAACGGAATGCCGCATGTTCTGTTTTTACACAGCATATCCGTCCATCCCCTCTTTTTCGACTTCATTTTACTGAATTTATTATACGGGAGAAACCATACCGTTGTCAACAGCTTTGCAAGCCTCAGCCGGATTTCTTACTTATAATCCGCATTCAGAAACAGCGGCTTGATCGTAGAAATCTCGGCGTATTCCTCCTGCGAGACCTGCATATCCGCATTCATGGTCTGCAGATCGGCCTTGACGACCTCAAGCGCCTCCATGACGTTCAGCGCATGGCCTTCCGCGATGGCCTGCTGCATACGGCGCAGCACGATCGGGTGCGCGTACCGTGCGGGCAGCGGAAATGCCGGAAAACGGTCGATATAGTTCTGCATCTGTACCCGCGCCTGCTTATCCCCGCGCAGAACAGCCGCATTGTTGTTGCGCGCCGTCGGCAGCAGGCGCCATCCGCCAAACAGGAAAACTGCCGCCAGCAGACACAGCAGCAGGTATCCGCCGGAGAAACCGCGGCACACGAGCGACACCACGCCGTAAATCAGCGCCGCCGCCCCGAGCACCATGATCGCTGCAGCCGCCCAGCGGTATCCCGCGCTCCTGCTCTGGTAGTTGCGCCGCCGTTTGGCTGCACGACTGAGCCGCTTGTACAGCTCGGGCTTGCGCTCGAGGTACGTGATCGCATTCTCCAGCTCCTCAATCTCCCGCTCGGCGCGTATGCTGAGCGGCGGCCGTCGGCGTTCTTCCGCCCTCCGGCGCTCGTACTCGACCTCGAGTTCAGCCTCCTCTTCCTCGCTGACGCACGGAATCTCCGGATGCATCTTGTGCAGCACGCGCAGCAGCTCGTCAATCTGATCCTCGTATTTGAAACAGCACACCTGCTGCAGACCATTATCATACTCCACAAGCAGACAGGCTCTGCCTGCAAGCACACCCCGGACACCGCCGGTGCCTTCTTCTATAAACTTAAATGCCCGCGTAATGGCGGAAAACGGCACATAATAATGCCGGTCAATAAAATAACTGTTCAAATATAATGCCCGACGACCAACACCGCACGGACCGATCCGGCGGCAGTGCTGCTTATCGCGGACAAGCGAAGCGTCATCCAGCATGGTTCTGCTGAGCGGACGCGGTTTAAAAATCATGTCCATCACCTGTAAATATTGTAGCACAAAAGCGTGGATTCAGCCACCCGATCCCATAAGAAATCCTGCTGCGGCGGTTCTTTATGCAAAGCGACAAATTCTCTCTTTCAGACAAATCGTTTTTGGCATACTATCCAAAATCACAGTATTCCTATTGACAATTAGGATATTCAAGTCTATACTTTCAATCACCGAAACCCGATAGGATTTATATGAATTGAAAGGAGAACCTGTCATGAGCCGAATGTACTGTATGAATCGCTGCTGTATGTGTATGCACCGCTGCTCGTGTATGCGTTCCCTTGTGACCTGGCGAATGTGCGCATAACGCGCATAAACCATCCTGGCGGAAGGCATACGTCTTCTGCCTTTTTTTGTCGAAAGGAGCTCTCCCTTGTGAAGCATTTTTTTAAATCACTGCCAGTTCTCTCCATTCTGCTGGCGCTCGCCTGCGATATTCTGCTGCCGGATTCCGCGCAGCATCCTGCCGCAGAACATCCCTATTTTACATGGGCGCTGCTCATCGGACTGGCCGTGTATGTGATTGCCCTGCTGATATCGCTCGGCAACACCAAGGTGCGCGATAAGCTGTCGTACAGCGCACTGTTCTATGCAGGAGCGGTTCTGGTGCTGAACATTCTCAACCTGCTGACCGCCAAGTTTGCGATTCTGCCGGTGCTGTACTTTCCCTCGCTCGACCGCGTGTTCGGCGTTCTCGTCGAGGACAGTGCGTTCCTCGCGACCTGCCTTGCATACTCCGCACGCCTGCTGTTCTTCGGCTGGCTCGGCGGTGCAGTCGTCGGCATGCTGACCGGCATTGGCATCGGCTTCAACAAGACCTTCGCCTACTGGGTACAGCCGCTCGTCCGCGTACTCGGTCCGATCCCGTCCACCGCGTGGATCCCGCTCGTGCTCATCGCATTCCCGACTGCGATTTCCGCCAGTGCCTTCCTAATCGCGCTGGCTGTGTGGTTCCCGACTACCGTGCTCACCAGCAGCGGCATCGCTTCCATCCCCAACTCGTACTTTGAAGTCTCCTCGACGCTTGGCGCGGGCAGCTTCTACCGCATTGCCAAGGTCGGCATTCCGGCGGCTATGCCGCATATGTTCCTCGGCCTGTTCAACGGCACCTGCTCGTCGTTCATCACGCTGGTCACCGCCGAAATGCTCGGCGCCAAGTACGGCATCGGCTGGTACATCAACTGGCAGAAGGAAATGATGGCATATGCCAACGTATATGCCGGGCTGATCATCATTGCAGTCACCTTCTTCATTCTCATCACGCTGCTGTTCAAATTCCGCGACCGCGTGCTCGCATGGCAGAAAGGAGTTATCAAATGGTAGGAAGTATTTCGATTTCGGGTGTATCCAAGCATTTTGTCAATCCCACCGGAGAGCGTATTACCGCTCTCGACAATGTTTCGCTCGATATTCCCGCCGGTTCGTTCGTTTCGCTGATCGGACCGTCCGGCTGCGGCAAGTCCACGCTGCTGCGTTTGATCTCCGGTCTGATTCCGATGGACGACGGCAGCCTGACGCTGGACGGCACACCTATCAAGGCCCCCGGTGCAGACCGCGGCTTCATGTTTCAGGAGCACACGCTATTCCCGTGGCTGTCGATTTATGATAACATCGCGTTCGGCCTGCGCGCCCGCGGCATCTACAAGCAGGAAAAGGACCGCGTAGACGAATTTATCGAGATGGTCGGCCTCAAGGGCTTCGAGCATTCGTATCCGTACCAGCTTTCCGGCGGCATGTGCCAGCGCGCGTCTCTCGCAAGAGCACTCGTTGGCAAGCCCAAGGTGCTCCTGCTCGATGAGCCGCTCGGTGCACTCGATGCCTTCACCCGCATGAACATGCAGGACGAGATCCTGTGCATCTGGAAGGAAACCGGCATGACCGCCATCATGGTAACGCATGATGTGGATGAGGCCGTGTATCTTTCGGATAAGGTGGTCGTTATGACACCCCGACCGGGACGCATCACCGGCACGTTGGATATCCGGCTTGCCCGCCCGAGAGCACGCAGCTCGGAGGATTTTCTTCACTACCGTGCAGAGATCCTTCGTCAGCTCCATTACGGCGGCACAATCCAAGAACCCAACTACTACATTTAAGATCGCATTAAAGAACGCACGTTCATTATTATTACTTTTATTATATATTTTCCTTGAAAGGTCAGAAAACCATGAAAAAGAACGGTACTTTATTTCGAGTAGCAAGCGGACTTCTCGCAGCTGCACTGACACTCTCGCTTACCGCCTGCGGCGGCTCGAGCAGCAATTCGGACGCTTCCGCGGCAGCAGATTCCGGCGCAACCCACCTGCGTCTGATCTACTCTCCTTCTCTCTGTGCCGCACCGATGTACATCGCGATCGAGAACGGCTACTTTGAGGACGAAGGTCTGGACATTGAGCAGGTAACGGTTGACGCGGCACACGTTTCCGAGGCCATCGGCGCGGATCAGGTTGATGTCGGCATGGGCCTGATCGGCAAAATGCTCCAGCCGCTTGAGAACGGCCTGCCCATCAAGTTCACCACCGGCATCCACACCGGCTGCACCAAGCTGCTCGTGCCCGGCGACAGCGATATCAAGAGCATTGCCGACCTCAAGGGCAAGAAGATCGGCGTACCCGGTCTGGCTGACGCGGCAACCGTTGTCTCCAAGCGCTCGCTGAGCGCGGCAGGCATCGGCGTGACCGACCAGAACATGGAGGTTGAATTCTCGGTTTACTCCCGCAACGATCTGGCGCAGGCACTGCAGAACGGTGCCGTTGACGCGATCGCACTCGGTGATCCGGCGGCGTCCATCGCGGCAGAGCAGTACGGTCTGACCGCTCTCATCGACACCGCAACCGATCCCGAGTACAAGGACGAGTACTGCTGCGCAGCATTCGTCACCAGCAAGCTGGCGGAGGAAAATCCCAAGGCCGCAGCCGCCTTCACCCGTGCGGTGCAGAAGGCTTCCCAGTGGGTGCAGGACAATCCGGACGAAACGGCAAAGATCATCACGGAAAAGCAGTATATCTCCGGGGACGCGGATTTCTGCGCGGAGATCCTCAAGACCTACAACTACAAGCCTTCGGTTCAGGGCGGCTATGACGCACTTAAGCAGAACGCCGAGGAGCTGACCAAGATCGGCATTCTGAAGGAAGGCACGGATGCCAAGGCGTTCGCAGACAACGCCTATATCTTCTTCGATGATGTTCCGGATGCACCGGAGAGCGACGCTTCCACCGGCACGACCGCCTCTGCGCCGTCCGCTTCTGCTTCTTCTGCCAATTTCCAGCCGACAGAAGCAGCAGCCGAGGCTGAGGACGACTGCTGCAGCGGCAAAATCACCAAGCCCGCACAGGACACAAACGCAAAGGCATAACATTGTTTTTACAGGGAGGAAAGGATTATGTCGGAACTGAAATGCACACACAGCTGCTCGGACTGCAGCAGACTCGGCTGCCGTTCGGCCAGCGAGGAGCAGTACCCGCCGTTCTGCCTGACGACGAACGTAGATAAGGCACTGCTCGAGGAAACACTGGAAATCTACCGCAACGACCCGGAACAGGGTCTGATTGCCCGCACCTCCGCGTGCATTGAAGGCGAGTTTTACGGCCGCCTGACCCGTGTCGAGGAAACCATCGAGTTCATCAAGCGCATGGGTTATAAAAAGATCGGCATCGCGTCCTGCGTCGGTCTGATGCGAGAGACTTCCATCTTCGCCCGTATTCTCAAGGCAAAAGGCATCGAATATTTCACGGTCGGCTGCAAGGTCGGTGCACAGGACAAGACCGAGATCGGCGTGCCGAACGAGAAAAAGCTCAACGGCGGCTGCGGACACGAATCCATGTGCAACCCGATCATGCAGGCCAAGACGCTTGCCGCGCACGGCTGCGATTTCAACATCGTGATTGGTCTGTGCGTCGGACATGATACCCTGTTTCTGCGCCACAGCAAGGTTCCGACAACGGTTATGATCGTCAAGGACCGGGTACTGCAGCACAATCCGGTGGCGGCACTGTACGGCGCACAGTCCATGTATTCGCGGTTTAAGGATTTGGGATTGTAAATTCAGCAAACCGGCTGCAATCCGGCACCGTCCGAACTGCATCCCTGCGTTTCTACCCTTTGGACTTCATCATCATCTCTCTTTCGCCGTTTTGAATGATTGCAAAAACCCCCTGCCTTCTTTCTGAAGACAGGAGGATTTTTCAGCTTAACCTATAACATCGGGCAAAGCCAAGGCGGCTCATCTGGTTTTCTCTTTGCCGAGCGTTGAATACAGCACACCGAACACGATAAGCACCGCACCGGCAATAAAGCCGACTGTCATGTGCTCGTTCAGCAGCAGGACACCGAGCACCATCGAGGTGAGCGGCTGAATCGGGTAAAACAGAGAACAGGTGCTTGCCTCTGCACGGGAGAGACAGTAATTCCACAGCGAATGCGGAATGGTCGTGCAGAAAATCGCCACATAAAACAGCACAAGGATGTACTTCGCGTGCAGGAAGTCCATCTCCGGGTGAGTGATGATCTCGCGGAGCATCAGCGGCAGCGTGCCGATAGCGGCAACGTAAATACCGTAAGTCGTGACGGTCAGCGCATCATACTTCTGCGAGAACGAGCGCATGAACACGCTCAGCGCGCTCCACGTCAGCACCGAACCGAGCGAAAGCGCTATGCCGAGGATATGACCGCCGCCGGCGTCTCCCCCGACGATGCAGACCGCACCGGCAACCGCGCTGACAATGCAGACGACCTTCTTCATCGTCATGCGCTCATGCAGCAGCAGCACCGCAAAGAAGCAGATGGCGATCGGGTTCATGCAGTTGATGAGCGATGCCAGCGATGCTCCCGCCAGCTTGGTGCCGTACTGCTGCAGACCGATGGACAGCACATAGCCGCCCAGACCGAACATGATAACGTATTTCCAGTCGCCGCCCTTGATCCTGCGCGGCTTGCCGTTCGGGTCGGGCTTACGCAGGCGCTGCAGGATGGTCATGGCAATGGCTGCGATGATGTAGCGCAGGCACAGCAGCGTGAACGGCTGAATCACATCGAGCAGTACCTTGCTTGCCGTGTACAGGCTGCCCCAGAAAATCGTGGTCAGCGCAAGCAACAGGCAGGTTGTTTTATCGTTCTTTTGTTGTTGCACAGTTTGTCAACTCCCCTTTTGTGCATTCTGAGTTAATTGTAGCACTATTTCAGCGAGTTGAACATAGGACGATATAATTTTTAGTGATTCTGCATTATGCTACTCCCACTACGTTCTCCGCACTTCACTCTGTATATACGATAAAAAAGAGGACCCCAAGGTCCTCTTTCTCGCGCTTTAATAAACGTACTCGAACTCGAACTCTCCGATCACGACCGGAGCGCCCTCCTCGATGCCCATTTCCTCCAGCTTGGCGTAAATGCCTGCAGACTGGAGCATACGATCCATATACTGGCGGGATTCGTAGTCATCGATATTGACCGAGCCCATAATCTTGTCCACCCATGCACCGGTGACAACGTATGCGTCGCCGTCGCGCTCGATGGTCCAGTCGTTCTCGGTTGCGGCCTTCTCCTCGACCTCGACGAACTCCGGCTCGTAGATGAATACCGGCGGGAGCTGCTGCAGCTCGTGCCACGTCAGATTCATCAGCTCCTTGACGCCCTGGTTGGTCGCCGCGGACAGCTCCGCAAACAGGAAGCCGCGCTCCTCTGCGTACTTGCGGATCTTCTCAACCGGCTCGCGGTCATCGCCCAGCAGGTCGGTCTTGTTGGCAACAATGATCTGCGGACGCGCTGCCAGAAACTCGCTGTAGCCGGCAAGCTCGGCGTTGATCTTCTCAATGTCGTCGATCGGGTCACGGCCCTCGCTGCCTGCCGCGTCAACCAGATGCAGCAGCAGACGACAGCGGTCAATGTGCCGCAGGAAGTCGTGGCCCAGACCGGCACCCTCACTTGCGCCCTCGATAATACCCGGAATATCGGCCATGACGAAGTTCTGCTCCTCACCGACCGAAACCACGCCGAGGTTCGGCACCAGAGTCGTGAAGTGGTAGTTTGCAATCTTCGGACGCGCCGCAGAAACCATGCTCAGCAGCGTGGACTTGCCGACATTCGGGAAGCCGACCAGACCGACATCAGCCAGCAGCTTCAGCTCAAGGATAATGTCGCGCTCGACACCCGGCAGACCCGGCTTGGCAAAACGCGGCGCCTGACGCGTCGGCGTTGCAAAATGCGTGTTGCCCCAGCCGCCGTTGCCGCCCTTGGCTGCTACAAACGGCTCACTGTCGGACATATCCTTCATGACCTGACCGGTTTTCTGGTCGCGGATGATCGTGCCGCGCGGTACGCGAATGATCAGGTCCGCACCGTCCTTGCCCTTGCAGCGCTTACCGCCGCCCGGCTCACCGGGAGCCGCGACATACTTTTTCTTGTAACGGAAATCGAGCAGCGTGGACAGATTGTCATCTACCTTGAAGATGACCGAGCCGCCGCGGCCGCCGTCGCCGCCGTCCGGACCGCCGGCCGCCACATACTTTTCGCGGTGAAAACCAACCTTGCCGTCACCACCCTTGCCGGATACGATCTTGATTTTTGCAATATCAATAAACATGGTAGTCCTCCTTTCTTCTCAAAGGTGTAATATCTATCTAAAATCAACAAAATCCCAGACGAAGTCTGGGACAATAAAATACCAGTTTGCTTGCAAACTGCAACCACATGACAGGATTTCGTCCAGAAATCCGAGTCATCGGCCCGCCCGCAGGCGAATTGCGCCTCCGGCGCAATCATCCAATCGCGGCACTCCGTGCCGCAACAAAACGTCCAGCTTTGCCGGATGTTTTGTTACCCCGACCCAGCCGCATTGTACGGCGCCGTTCGGGTATCAAATTTCGGTTTCGCAAGGAACCGGAATTTGAATATAGGGGCTTTGAAGCCCCCTATACGCAACGCTATAATTACTGCGGGTAAACGGAAACCTGCTTGCGGTCCTTACCCAGACGCTCGAAGCGAACAACGCCCTCAACCTTTGCGAACAGGGTGTCGTCCTTACCGCGGCCAACATTCACACCCGGGTGGATCTTGGTGCCGCGCTGGCGAACCAGGATGTTGCCTGCCGGTACGGTCTGACCGTCTGCACGCTTTACACCCAGTCGCTTGGACTCGGAATCACGACCGTTCTTGGTCGAACCAACGCCCTTTTTATGAGCGAAAAACTGTAAGCTAATCTTCAGCATCTGCTTGCACCTCCATTACGTTCAAGAAATCAGAATAGTTTTGTTCCAGTTCGGAAAAATGCAGCTTCAGAGCACAAAGTGCATCCTGTCCGCGTTCCACATCGCCTTTCGGCAGCGTAAAGCGGATATGCGCTCCGTCATCCTCGATGAGAGTATCGACCGGAATATGCTGTACATCATACAGCAGCGCATGCGTCAGCATAACCGCACTGGAGATCGCTGCGCAAACGATGTCTTCCCCTTCCTCCGCATAGCCTGCGTGGCCGAGAATATCCACCGCGAGGATTTTATCCTCCTGCAGCGAAAAAGTGACTTTGGTCACGGTCTTACGCCTTGATGGACGCGATGGTCACCTTGGTGTACGGCTGACGATGACCCTGACGACGGCGATAACCCTTCTTCGGCTTCATCTTGAAGATGTTGATCTTCTTGCCCTTGCCGGTCTTCTCAACCGTGCCGGTTACAACCGCGCCGGAAACGTACGGAGCGCCTACGGTGATGGAATCACCCTCGCCTACTACCAGAACCTCGTCAAAGGATACGGTAGCACCGTCCTCTACGCCGAGCTTCTCAACGTAGATTACGTCGCCCTCGGATACCTTGTACTGCTTGCCGCCAGTTTTCAGAATGGCATACATGTGTTTTCCCTCTCTTTCGTTGTAGAGTCACGCTTGGCACGGCGGTGCATCGTTTGATACACACTTACAAAAGCCTATGCACAATGCGGCTTTTAATAGCATAGCACAAGAGGCACGAACTGTCAAGTCCATGCCTCTGATTTTTTTAATTTTCCCGCAGATTATGCGTTTGCATCCGCAGATGCGGAAGAAGCGCTGCTGTCAGACGAATTGTCGGACGCACTGCTGTCGCTCGAACTGTCAGAGCTGCTATCCGAGCTGCTGCTATCGCTCGAATTGCTGCCGGAAGCCGTGGTATTGCTGCTGTTATTGAAGAACGAAGCAACAAAGTCATAGAAGCCGGACGGAATCGTGCTCGTCGAGCCGGTTGCGCTGCGGTCGGTGCTGACAAAGCCGGTGTCACCCTCTGCAAGACCGATCACGCGGTCGGTGAACAGCACATAGTACTGGCAGATCGGTGCATCGCCGGTGGAGGCGGCATAGCCGGAAGCGTCATCGCGGTACTCGCCCAGCTTGTCCTGCAGATAGCCCTTCGGAACGCTGATGTAGCGAAGCTGCGAGCCGGTGCTCTGTACTACATAAACGCCGTCGTTCAGCATCGGGATCAGATCCACGATGCTGTTGGTCTCTGCGGTCTTAGCCGCAGGAAGCGTTGCGGTGATGCTGCTCTGCAGGGTCTGATTCTCCTGCGTCAGCGCACCAATCTGTGCGGACAGATTGTCCTTATCCTTATTCAGTGTTTCGATCTGCGAGTTCAGGTCCGCAATTTTACTGCCGCGGGACTTGAACAGTCCGCCGAAGATGATCGTCAGCAAAAGCAGTACCAACACGGCAATGCAGAGCACCATGCGGTAGTTCAGCTTGACCGATGCTCTGCGCATCGGCTTGCCTTTGCCCATACGCATGCCGGAACGCACCGGACGTGCCGACTGACGTCTGCCCGTGCGTGCGGGACGCTCACTGCGGTCGCGGCTGCTCGAGCGCTCACTGCGGTCCGAACCACTTTCGAACCGGCTGAAGTCCGGCTCAAAGCGGTCGAATCTGTCGAAGCGGTCGTTCTGATCGTTCTGATCCATCATTAATTCTCCTGCCTTTCAGCTGCGCTTACTTGGACGGATTTTCGATGACCTGAACCTCACCGTTGGAGTGGCCGACGATCATACGCTTGCACATGTTGAGGAACAGACCATGCTCCAGCACGCCGAGCATGCCGGTCAGCTTGGAGTAAACGTCCTGAATGTCAAAGCCTGCGCCGAGGTGCAGATCCGCAATGAAGTTGCCGTTATCGGTAACAAAGGTTTTGCCGTCGCGTACACGCAGAACCGGATTCCAGCCGTAAGCTGCCATGCGCTCCATCGCCTGCTTGGAGCCGTACTGTGCGATCTCAACCGGCAGATGGAAAGCACCGATCTTGTCGACCAGCTTGGACTCGTCCATGATCCAGATAACTTCCTTCGCCATGGATGCAACGACCTTCTCGCGGTACAGCGCACCGCCGCCGCCCTTGATGGCGTTGAACTGCGGGTCGATCTCATCTACGCCGTCGATTGCCAGATCAACGTGATCCAGCTCGTCGATGGTCAGCAGCGGGATACCCAGCTCGCGCGCCTGCGCCTCGGTAGCCTTGGAGGTCGGGATCGCCTGAATCTTCAGGCCGTTCTTTACCATCTCGCCTACTGCATTTACCATGTGGTACGCAGTGGAACCGGTGCCCAGACCAACAACCATGCCGTCCTTTACATACTCTGCCGCCTTATCGCCGGCAAGCTTCTTCATATCCATTATATTCGTCCTCCCCTGACGTGATAAACCGTATGTTGCGGTTAACTCATTAGCTTTATTATAGAATGAATCCGGACAAAGGTCAATCTTTTCTAATTTACAAAATAAAAACAATCCCGCCGAAATCTGGTGGGATTGCAAAAGCAGTCGATTTCTGTTATACTTGTCGTTAAGAAAGGTGCTGCCGCGCCTGCGGTAGGCGGTTAAGTCTTGCCCCTGTAAGGGGGGTGGTTTTATGGAATATCTCGTAATTCTTGTAGTGATACTTGTACTTATTGAGCGTATTTTAGGACCAAAGAAGAAATAACCGCCTCTCACTCCCAATGATTGCGGTTATTTCTTCCGTTTTCTTTAGGGGCTGACCGTCTACCGGCAGCACCTTTCGTTATCTTTAGTATACCCGCCCGCACCCGGATTGTCAACCCGGATACGGGCGGTTTTTGTTTACTGAATGCCGTTCTGCAGCTTTGCCGCCTTGAGCGTATTCTTCATCAGCATGGTGATGGTCATCGGACCGGCACCGCCCGGAACCGGCGTCATGTAAGAGGCCTTTTCCATAACCTCCGGTGCCACATCGCCGCAAACCTTGCCCTCAGCGTTGCGGTTGATGCCAACGTCAATCACCACTGCGCCCTCCTTGACCATATCCGGCGTAATAAAGCCTGCCTTGCCAACAGCGGCTACCAGAATATCCGCACGGCGGCACACCTCTGCAAGATCCTGCGTGCGGCTGTGGCAAATGGTAACCGTGCCGTGACGGTGCAGCAGCAGCATGCTCATCGGCTTGCCGACGATATTCGAGCGGCCAACTACAACGCACTCCTTGCCCTTCGGGTCAATCTTGTACTCGTCGAGCAGCTCCATGACACCCGCGGGCGTGCACGGCACGAAATCAAAATTGCCAACCATGATCTTGCCGACATTGACCGGATGGAACGCGTCCACGTCCTTCTTCGGATCGATGGCGTCGATGACCGCCTGCTCGGAAATATGCTTCGGCACCGGCATCTGGCACAGGATGCCCGAAATTGCCGGACTTTCGTTGAGCTGCGCGATCAGACCAAGCAGCTCCTCCTGTGTGGTCTCCTCGGGAAGCGCGTACTTCTCGCTGTAAAAGCCGCACTGCTCACACGCGCGCTCCTTATTGCGGACGTAAATCTCGCTCGCCGAATCGTTGCCGACGATAATAACCGCCAGACCCGGCGTTACACCCTGCTTTTTCAGCGCCTCGGTCTCTGCCAGAATGCTGCCGCGCACCTTCGCGGACAGTGCCTTGCCGTCCATTCTTACTGCACTCATATTGTCGTTCTCCTTTATCGTGAAATGTTATTCGCCTTTTTTCTCGTCCGCCTTGTCCTGCTCCGGCGCATAGAACGCCTTCTCGACCTTGATGCGGTTATATTGCCGTACCAGCACAATAATCGCCGCAATGCAGCTTATGCCGGCCAGCAGCTGCGATACGCGCACCGGGCCGAGATACAGGCTGTCCGTCCGCAGGCCCTCGATCCACGCACGGCCCAGACCGTACCACGCTACATACAGCAGCGCCATTTCGCCCCCAAACTTGCGCTTCTTCGAGTAGAAATGCAGTGCAATAAAGCCCACCAGATTCCACAGCGACTCATACAGGAAGGTCGGATGCACCGGAGAGGCACCGTCAATGCTCATGCCCCACGGCAGAGAGGTTGCACCGCCATGTGCCTCACCGTTGACAAAGTTGCCCCATCTTCCGATGCACTGACCAATCAGCAGACCGAACGCCGCCAGATCGCACAGGCTGGCAAACGACAGTTTCTTCATTCTGCTGTACACCGCCAGTGCAATCACAACACCGATGACCGCACCGTAAATTGCGATGCCGCCCTTCCAGATGGCGATGATCTCATTCGGATGCTGGCTGTAATAGCCCCATTCAAACGCCACATAGTAAATGCGGGCGCTGATGATGCCGACCGGCACACAGATGATCAGGCAGTCCATCAGATTGTCCGACGTAACGCCGAACTCCTGCGTCCGCCGATTGACATACAGCGCCGCCAGCACAAAGCCCAGACAGATAATAATGCCATACCAGTAAATATCCTTGCCGAACAGATTGACAGCGACACGGTTGATGTCAAGGTTCAGGCCGAGCGCCGGAAATGAAATTGTGTGTTCCATGATCTTTCTTCTTTCTATCGTTACTTCGGCTCTACCACCGACATGGTCGAGCGGTTCGGCTGTGCCCAGCGGCGGAACATTTCCTGCACATCCTCCGCATGAATGGTGTCAAACAGCCCGGCAAAATCCAGATAATGCTCGCCCGCAAAACAGAAGTGATCTCCTGCCGTGCATACAGATCGGGCACATCCAGCATACGCAGGCGCATGCCGTACAGCGCGTTCTTCATGCGGCGGAACAGCTTCGGCTCGATGCCCTCCTGCGCCAGCCGTGCAGTCTCCCGCTCGAGCGCTTCGCGCACAGCCGCAGGATCTCGGCTCTCGCCGCCGAGGATCGCGCATGCGCCATCCGGAATGAGCGAGTAATCCACATCAAAATCGCGTCCGAGCAGCCGCTTTTCGTACAGCTTTGCATACAGCGGAGAGGTATCGCCGCACAGAATACGCACCGCCAGATCACCGATCAGACTGCGGCGCAGACGGCTTTCTCCGGCCGGAACCGGCTCATCCTTAAAGCCGACCATACACTGCG
Source organism: Butyricicoccus sp. OF10-2 (assembly GCF_003481925.1). Classification (NCBI taxonomy): domain Bacteria; kingdom Bacillati; phylum Bacillota; class Clostridia; order Eubacteriales; family Butyricicoccaceae; genus Butyricicoccus; species Butyricicoccus sp. OF10-2. The sequence goes on from NZ_QUMC01000020.1 coordinate 61,265, forward strand.
GCAGCGACACCTGCATTTTGCGCGTCACAACCGGCTGATGGACTTCCGCGCGGCGCTCGCCGTAATGACGCTGACCGATCTCCGGTGCGTCCTGCGGTGAAATCTCCTCTGCCATGCGGCATACCTGCTCAAAGTCCGCTGTGCCGCACACCACGAGCGCCATGTTCTTCGGACTGTAAAACGCACGGTGACAGGTGTACAGCAGCTCCGGTGTAATATGCGAAATGCTCTCCTCGCTGCCCGGAATGGACACACGCACCGGATGATTACGATACAGACCCTCATACGCGCCGACAAACACCTCCCAATTGGGTGTGTCCTCTACCATGCGGATCTCCTGATTGATAATGCCGCGTTCCTTCTCCACGTTTTCATCCGTGAAGTACGGCGTGAACACGAATTTAAGCAGAATCTCCAGATTCTCCTCAAACCGGTCGGTACAGGAAAAGTGATACGCCGTCATGGTGTGGCTTGTGAAGGCGTTCGGACTTGCACCGGTGCGGGCGAATTTCTGCAGTGCGTTGCCGTCCTCATCCTCGAACATCTTGTGCTCAAGGAAGTGCGCCACGCCTGCCGGTGTATCATACCGCTTGCCCTCAAAGGTGAACGATGCGTCCACCGAACCGAAATCGGTCGCCAGAATGGCGAAGGTTTTGCTGAAACCCTTCTTGGGCAGATAGCAGATGCGCAGACCGTTTGCCAGCGTGCGGGTCTGCATACTCTCGTGCAGAGCGGAATAATTCTTTGTCATTTTGCCGCTCCCTTCATAAAGAATACCGTGTCAAGCGCTGTGCTCTGTGCCGCGGCAATGACCTGCTCGCGCGTGATGTCGGCCACCTGCTCGATGCGCTCCTCGGGCGATACGAGCGTGCCTGCAGCCGCCTGTCCCATCCAGTAGCGCTCGAGTGTAAGCGGGTCGTCGAGCATGGTGCGCCAGCCGTTGACCAGCGTTTTGCGTGCGCTTTCGAGTTCTGCGTCCGTAATTTCGCCCTTGCGGCACAAATCCAGCTGGTGCAGGATTTCATCGCGTGCGACCTCGAAATTTCTGTTCTCAATGCCGGAGCCCACGATCATCAGTCCCTTAGATGCCACAAACTGTGCGCTTGCGTAGTAGCACAGCGACTTTTTCTCGCGTACGTTGAGAAACAGCTTCGCGCTTGTCGAGCCGCCGTAGATGGTCTGGAACACCCAGTACGCCGCCGGTTCTCCGCCGGTCAGTGATGCACCGCCGGTACGGAAGCCGAGCGACAGCTTGCCCTGGGTTACCTCGGCATCCTCAACGACCTCACGAACGTCACCAACAGGTCGCGCCTGCACGACCGTGTGCGGCTGATACAGCGTGCCCTCGCGCGGCTGGGCCAGCGGCGTTGCCATGAAGCGCGCTTCCACCTCGTCCGGCATCATCGTACCGCAGTAGAACAGCTCCACCTGCGCCTCACTCAGCGCGCGGCGATAGGCCGCATACAGCGTTTCCGATGTAATGCGCTCTGCCTGCTCGATCGTACCGAGCGCGGACTTGCCGTAGTCCTCGTTTTCGCACATGATCTCATTCAGTCGGCGCGGCGCCCACGAACGCGGATCGTTTTTGAGTGCAGCAATGCGGTCGATCAGATTGCCGCGTTCGCCCTCTGCATAAGCGGCGCAGAACAGGCCGTCCTGCAGATACGGGTTGTACAGCAGATCGCACAGCAGACCGATCACACCGGCGGTCAGACCGTCGGCTCCCGGTGCATAAGCCTCATCAATACAGTCGGACAGAAAGCCGATGCACAGGTTTTCGCCCTCCTTGCGCACTGCGGCTTCAATACGGGCGCCGTACAGCTCATCGAGCGCGGTGCCGAACGCCTGCATATCGTTCAGCCTGGCCGTGCCGCGGCGCAAAACCTGCGGCAGACACGCGCGCAGCGCGGCATCCTCGCCGCCGAGCGGCAGCACCAGCATCGCACGCAGCACTGCCCGCTTAAACTTCGGTGTGGTCACGCAGGTGAGATTGATTCCCGCACCCAGCGTTTTTCGGGTCACTCGTTGCATAATTTCCCTCGATTCCGGAAAAGTTTGTCTAACGGGTTATATTATACCGTATATGTGGGAGTAACGCAAACGTAGTTTATGTGAAGTTGCGGCGGTTTAACCGCAACGCAGGCTATTCCGGCACCGACCCGCTAGGATGCACGAACCGCGCAGGCTGTTCGCCCTATCCGGGCAGCATTTCTCAGCACCGGCTGCGCGGGGTACTCGAACTGCGCAAGCGTGTTCGTCCCTTTCCGGGCGGAGAGTTTTCCGCTGAACCTCAGCGGGGGATTCGCCGTCTGCGGACGGCGGGAACGTGCCGCGCCCCGCGGCGGGGGCAAAAAGGAAGGACAACCTACGGTTTTCCTTCCTCTTTGAACTCCTACCTTTCCCTTGCTTCCTAATCTGGCGCAGATT
>NZ_QUMC01000021.1:0-61160 GCF_003481925.1 Butyricicoccus sp. OF10-2
TCCGTTTTTCGAGCAGCCTCTCGATTGAAACCACGCTTTCAATCGAATCTTGACGAAAAGCCGCGCCCTGCGGGCACAATTTTTCGTCCCTTGTATAATTCCCGAGGTACACGCCCCCGGGAATTATGAATTTGCTTCGCAAATTCTATTTTATGCGTGCTACCGCACGAAGCGTAAAAATTAAAATAATACTTTTTTGACAGACTGACGCGCTGCAGTAAGCAGCGCGTTTTCTTTTGCCCTCAAACGGATACAAATGCGTTCTAACTGTCCCCGAACCAACATACACTGTCACAGATGAAACCTCATCAGGCAGGAGGGAAACAGCGGTGAAGGGCTTACCGGAGGAGCGCACGATCCGTCTGGCGCAGTACATGATTGAGCAGAAGGCCACCGTGCGGCAGACTGCGGCACGGTTCGGAATATCCAAGTCAACCGTACATAAGGATATCACAACGCGCCTGCAAAAGCTGAATACCGAGCTGTATGAGCGCGTACAGACCGTTCTGCAGGTGAACAAGCAGGAGCGGCACATACGCGGCGGCAGAGCAACACAGGCGAAATACCGCGCCGAAGCGGCGCAGCGACGCGGTGAAAAATAAAAAAACCGACTTTCCAAGCGGAAAGTCGGCAAACAGAAGCAGCGTGACAGTGTTGCTATGTAAAGGTTTAAAGCAGACCGAGCTCATGTGCGCAATCGCTGCAGACATTCTTACCCTTGAAGTGGATAATGTCCTTTGCGTTACCGCAGAATACGCAGGACGGCTCGTACTTCTTGAGGACGATATGATCGCCGTCAACGTAGATTTCCAGAGCGTCCTTCACTTCGATGCCCATAGTGCGGCGCAGCTCAATCGGGAGCACGATGCGACCAAGTTCATCAACCTTACGAACAATACCGGTGGATTTCATTTTCAACACACTCCATTTCTTCATCATAAAAAATGTATTACCAAATCCCACTCACTTGGGATGTTGGACAGAAGGGGGGAACACGATATGCTGTCCGTTATCTGGACGGTGTTCCTTTGTATGGCGCTGCTATGCGGTGCGGTCACGGGCAGGCTGGCAGAGGTTACGGCAGCGGTACCCACAGGGGCTTCGGAAGCGATCACGCTGGCGATCAGTATCACCGGGCTGATGTGCTTCTGGAGCGGTGTGATGGAGCTGCTGCAGGCTTCCGGACTGGCAGAGCGGCTGTCCCGTCTGATGGCACCTGTTCTGCGTCCCTTGTTCGGAAGCGCATCGCAGGATAAACAGGCGATGGAAGCGGTAAGCGCCAATGTAACGGCAAATTTGCTGGGGTTATCCAACGCGGCAACGCCGTTGGGATTGCGTGCGTCAGAGCGGCTGTATGTTCTTGCAGGGCGACGCGGAGCGCCGGATACCGTGCTGACGCTGATCGTGCTGAACGCAACCTCAATTCAGCTGATTCCGTCTACGGTGGCGGCGGTTCGTGCGGCTTGCGGAGCACACGCGCCATTTGATATTATGCTGCCGGTGTGGGGAGCTTCTGCGGCTTCCGTTGCGGCGGTGCTGCTCAGCAGTAAACTGCTGCGTCCATTTTTCCGGATGGGGAATAGCGGGACAGGTAAGTGCGCCTTACAAGTAGTATTATCACACATGAAAAGCAAGAAATTTGTCGAATAAGCAAACGATCAACAAAAAATTTCCAAGCGAGGGAAATAATACAAGGAGGGAGATGATTGCAGATTTTGCAGAACGCGCTCATTCCGGCACTTTTGGCAGGAATCAGCCTGTATGCGCTGTGCAAAGGCGTGGACGTATTTCCAACTTTTCTGCGCGGTGCAGCCGTCGGTTTGAAAACCGCGGTGCAGATACTGCCTGTTATGGTCGGGATGCTGACAGTCGTGTTCATGCTGCGCGCCTCAGGTGCCGTTGATATTGCGGCAAGCGTGCTCGCGCCCGCACTGCGTATACTGGGCATACCGAAAGAATGCACAGTCCTGACCCTGCTGAAGCCGATCAGCGGAGGAGGGGGACTGGCAATGGGCAGTGAAATTATACGACGCTGCGGACCGGACAGCTATGCCGGACGCGTGGCCGCAGTGATGTTGGGAGCCTCGGAAACCAGTCTGTACACGATCAGCGTGTACAGCGGGCACCTTGGTTTGAACCGAACCAGATATGCTGTTCTTGCGGCATTGTGCGGTGATCTGGCAGCATTTACCGCCTCTGCGGTACTGGTTAGATTATATTTCCCATACAGTTAATATTATATCGTGTATGTTAAAAAATTACCATAGCTTATGACAAAAATTGGCGAATTAAATAAACATTACTTGCACTATTTGTGCAATGTGTGAAAAAATTTACAGACTGAGAATATAAAAAAGCATCTATGCCGAAGCACAGATGCTTTTCATATTGCAAAGCGATTACTTCTTCACGATCTCCTTGCCGAAAGGACCATCATAGTCGAAGAAGCCCTTGCCGGTCTTAACGCCCAGCCAGCCGGCACGAACCATCTGACGCATCAGCGGATGCGGACGGTACTTCGGGTCGCCGGTCTCGCGGTACAGCGTCTCCATGATTGCGAGGTTTACGTCGTGGCCAACAAGGTCAGCGGTGTGCAGCGGGCCGGACTTCATGCCTGCGCCAAGCTGCATGGCAACGTCGACATCAGCAGGGGAAGCGATGCCGTCAGCAACGATACCCATTGCCTCGTTCATCATCGGGATCAGGATGCGGTTTACAACGAAACCGGGACCTTCCTTAACGGCAACCGGGGTCTTGCCCAGGGATGTCATCAGGTCAAATGCGGTCTGGAAGGTTTCGTCCGAAGTCTGGATCGCGCGGGTAACCTCAACCAGCTTCATGATCTGAGCCGGGTTGAAGAAGTGGCAGCCGATGAACTTATCCGAACGGTGCGGGATGCAGGCAGCCATCTCGGTGATGGACAGACCGGAAGTGTTGGAAGCGAAGATGGTGTGAGCGGGGCAGATCTTGTCCAGATCCTCCAGCAGGTCCTTCTTCAGATCCATGCGCTCCAGAATAACTTCCATGATGAAGTCAGCATCGGCAGCGTCCTTGCGGTCAACCGAGGTCTTGAGGGAAGCGAGCAGCTCGTCCTTGCGCTCTGCGGTCATCTTGCCCTTGCTTACGAGAAAATCGTAATCGTGTGTGATAACGGTCTTGCCGCGCTCGGTGAACTCCGGCTTGATGTCGATCATGGTAACGTCATGACCTGCGTTCAGAAATACCTCAGTGATGCGTGCGCCCATGTTGCCAGCGCCGAATACACAAACTTTCATGCTAAATTAACCTCTCTCTCACTCTTTGCGGATGGATGAACAGGTATTGCGAATATTGATTAGTCAAAACCGCACAATCTGGTTTTGAATTGTGCGGTCCGACTGTCTCAATGCTTACTTATTCTTGAATTCCTTAGCCGGCTTGTCGCGGTTCTTGTCCAGGAAGTAAGCCATGCCGTACTTCTGATCCTCGGTAGCGAAGCACTGTGCGAAGCAGTTGCCCTCGAACTTCAGAGCGGAGTTCAGGTCGGTCTGCATGCCAACGTTTACAGCTTCCTTAACCAGAGAAACAGCGATCGGAGCCTGAGCAGCGATCTCCTCAGCCAGCTTTACAGCCTCGTCGAGCAGGTTCTCCAGCGGATATACGTAGTTAACCAGGCCCATGTCCAGAGCGTCCTGAGCGGTGTAGTTAGCGCGAGCGGTGTACAGCATTTCCTTAGCCTTGCCTGCGCCTACGAAGCGAGCCAGACGCTGGGTGCCGCCGCAGCCCGGGGTGATGCCCAGACCAACTTCAGGCTGACCGAAGGAAGCGTTCTCGGAAGCGAGACGGATGTCGCAGGACATAGCCAGCTCGCAGCCGCCGCCGAGGCAGAAGCCGTTGATGGCAGCGATAACCGGACGCTTGAAGTTCTCGATCTTCCAGCAAACGCGGTTGGACTCGTTGCCGAACAGCTTGCCCTCTGCACAGGTCTTGGTAGCCATCTCGGAGATGTCAGCGCCTGCAACGAAGGAGTTAACGGTCTTGCCCTTCTTGTTAACGGTGGAAGAACCGGTCAGAACTACTGCATAAACGTTGTCCAGATCCTTAGCCAGCTCGTCGAATGCCTCTTCCAGCTGTGCGTACATGTCGGTGGACAGAGCGTTCATAGCCTTCATGTGCTCGATCTTAACAATCGCAACATGACCCTTTTTTTCGATTACTACGTCAGTCATTTTTAAGACTTCCTTTCAGAATATGTGCTATGAGCGTAAAACGCTCAAAAGCAATCTCCGTTCGGAGATTACCAAACATCCAAAGGATGTTTGCAGTCAAAATAGAACAGAAGCGAGCTTCTGTTCGTAAAACCCGCGACATGCGCGTGGGTTTTTACACCCCGACCCAACCGCCGTGGGCGGCGTCGTTCGGGTATCCAAAATCAGTTTCTACGGAACTGATTTTGGTATATAGGGGTACTGGGTACCCCCTATAATTTACTTGCAGAGCTCGTCGCGCTCAACGATGATAGCTTCGCCCATACCGCCGCCGATGCACATGGTAGCCAGACCGATGGTCAGGTCGCGCTTGATCATTTCGTAGATCAGGGTGGTGGTGATGCGGCAGCCGGCTGCACCGATCGGGTGACCCAGAGCGATTGCGCCGCCGTTTACGTTAACCTTGTCCATATCAAAGCCAAGCTCACGGTTAACAGCAGCAGCCTGTGCAGCAAATGCCTCGTTGGACTCGATCAGGTCGAGGTCAGCAACGGTCAGACCTGCGCGGGACAGAGCCTGACGGGTGGACTCGATCGGACCTACGCCCATGATGGACGGATCGCAGCCTACAGAGCCCCAGGCACGAACCTTAGCCAGCGGCTTGAGGCCGTTTGCCTTAACGAACTCCTCGGAAGCGATGATCATTGCAGCGCCTGCATCATTGATGCCGGAAGCGTTGCCTGCGGTTACGGTGCCGCCGTCCTTCTTGAATGCCGGGCGCAGCTTGCCGAGGATCTCCAGAGTGGTGTTCGGCTTTACATGCTCGTCGGTATCAAAGATAACGGTTTCCTTCTTCTTCTTAACCTCGATCGGAACGATCTCGTCCTTGAAGCGGCCGTTAGCGATGGCAGCAGCTGCCTTCTGCTGGGAAGCGAGAGCGATCTCGTCCTGCATCTCGCGGGTGATGCCGTACTTTTCAGCTACGTTTTCTGCAGTGATGCCCATGTGGTACTGGTTGAATACATCAAATACGCCGTCGTATACCATCATGTCGACCAGCTTCTTGTCGCCCATGCGAGCACCCCAACGGGTATCGCGGGAGATGTACGGAGCACCAGACATAGACTCGCAGCCGCCTACCAGCATCATCTTGTTCTCGCCGGAACGGATGATCTGGGTGCCGAGGGAGATGGCACGCATGGAGGAAGCGCAAACCTTGTTCAGGGTCATAGCCGGGGTGGTGATCGGCAGACCGGACTTCAGGCAAACCTGACGTGCTACGTTCTGGCCTACGCCGCCCTGCAGTACCTGACCGAACAGAACCTCGTCGATTGCTTCCTTGTCAACGCCTGCACGCTCGATAGCTGCCTTTGCAGCAGCGGTGCCAAGCTCGGAGGAGTGTACATCGCGGAGGGTGCCGCCGTAAGTGCCGATTGCGGTACGGGCAGCGGAACAGATGTAAACGTTCATTTAGCTGTTTCTCCTTTTCTACTGATGCGGCGAAAAAACTATGCCGCCGCATGGTGATGGAACTCGATTTTTGAGTTCGTTAATATTTTATCAAACTATTCTGCAGAATGCAAGGGGAATTGGTCGATTCTGTAAAATTATATGAAAAGTCCAGTTCCCGTTTGCGTAATCTGCACAAATAGAATTGATTAGTCGTTAGCCAGACCCATCAGCTCGTCACGGAAGATACGAGCGTCCATGGTCTTGATCTCGTCAGCCATCTTCGGAACGAAGTCCATCTGGTCGAGGATCTGGGTCTGCAGGTCGATGCCCGGAGCGATCTCGGTCAGGGTAACGCCTTCCGGACGCAGCTCGAATACGCAGCGCTCGGTGATGTACAGAACCGGCTGATGTACCTCGTTAGCGTAATCGCCGGAGAAGGTGATGTGCTCAACCTGCTTAACGAACTTCTTCTTAGCGCCTTCCTGGGTGATAACGAGCTTGCCGTCCTTGCACTCAGTCTTGAGGCCCTTTGCAGTGAAGGTGCCGCAGTAAACAACCTTCTTGGCGTTCTGGGTGATATCGATGAAGCCGCCTGCACCTGCCAGACGGGTGCCGAACTTGGATACGTTCAGGTCGCCGTTCGGAGCAGTCTCGGCCAGACCGAGGAATGCAACGTCAAGACCGCCGCCCTGATAGAAGTCGAACTGAACATTGTGCGGGATGATGCACTGTGCGTTGGCAGCAGCGCCGAACTGGGTGCCGCCGTACGGTACACCTGCGATGGAGCCTGCCTCAACGGTCAGGGTCATCTTGTCGGAGATGCCTTCTTCAGCAGCTACGTTAGCGATCTTCTCCGGTGCGCCGGTGCCGAGGTTTACGATAGCGTCCTGCGGCAGCTCCATAGCAGCGCGGCGGGCGATGATCTTCTTAGCGTCCATCGGGATCGGCGGGATAGCATCAACCGGGATGCGGAACTCGCCGGTCAGCGCGCCGTCGTACGGCATGCCGAGGCACTGCATGTTCTCCTCATCGGTGCCGACTACAACAGAGTCAACATAGATGCCCGGGATAGCAACCAGCTTCGGGTCCAGAGAACCGCCCTGAACGATCTTCTCAACCTGAACGATTACCTTGCCGCCGGAGTTCTTGCACGCCTGAGCCATAGCAGTTACGTCCAGAGGACCGATCTCACGATGTACGGTGCAGTTGCCGTACTCATCGCAGTAGGAAGCACGCAGGAATACAACGTTGATCGGGAAGCCCTTGTACAGCAGGCGCTCCTGACCCTCGATGTTAACGATCTTTACCAGATCTTCCTTGGTAACGTCGTTCAGCTTGCCGCCGCCGTTGCGCGGGTCAGCGAAGGTCTTCAGGCCAACGTGGGTGATGGTGCCGATGTTGTGCGCAGCGATATCGCGGTACATGTGCGAGATAACGCCCTGCGGCAGGTTGTAAGCCTCGATCTTATTGTTCAGAGCCAGCTCGCCGAGCTTCGGAGCACGGTCCCAGTGGCCGCCGATAACGCGCTTAACCATGCCTTCATGGCCGTAATGGTCACCGCCGGTGCCATCGCGGTGGCCCTGACCGGCTGCAAAGAACAGGGTCAGGTTCTGCGGGTGGCCGGTCTCAAGAAAACGCTTCTCGAGAGCCTTGGACAGGGTCTCCGGGCAAGCACAGGATACGAAACCGCCGGTAGCAATGGTATCGCCGTCCTGAACCTTCAGAGCAGCTTCCTCCGCGGTGATGATGCTTACTTTCTTCATGTTTATCAATCCTCCTGATAATAGTGCGACCGGTTTTACAGTGGTCACGCCTGCGACGTGAAAGACCTGATTCTATCTATCGCCTGCGGAATCTCATCCGCTGCGGCAACAACAACACGGTGCGCGGCCTCGATCTCCTCATAGAGATACGGGCAGCCGGTGCAGCCGCGCAGGATCAGCAGTACGTCATATGGAACACCGTCCTCCGGATAGGAGAATGAGGCGGTATCCAGAAGGGCAGCGCAAATCGCCTTGTAGGCATCGCCGCGCTCATAGCGCGGATTGCAGCCGCCGCAGAATTTTACCGTGCAGCGAAGCAAGGCGCACAACCCCTTTCTATGTAGCATTTCCGAATGTTACCATAGGGAAACAATGGGTAATAACACAAACACAGGCACTCACGGGTGCTCCATGAGTGCCTATAGTTTGCTCAGAGATTACTTGATGCGAGCAATCTTCTTTGCCAGTTCCTTCTTCATTTCAAGGTTGGACTGACGGGCAATCATGATGCGCTGAGCCTGCGGCGAGCCTGCACCGTGCATGGACTCCGGCAGATAGCCGACAGCTGCAGTACCCATGGTCATGTTCTCGATCAGGCGCAGCAGACGCATACGGTCCTCAGTCGGAACGGAAGCAACGCCCTTGAGGTACTTCTCGATGTACGGCTTGAGCTCCGGGTTGCGGTAATCAGCCTCGGACGGCTGGGTTACCATCAGGCCGCCTGCCAGATCCTGTGCCAGACGAGCGATCTCGTACGGGAAGCGGGTAACGTTCTGCTTGCAGACGTTAGCCAGCAGCAGGTCGATCAGATAGTTGCCTGCCTTGGTCTTGGTGCCCTGAGAGGAGCAAGCGATACCGCAGCAGTACAGGGTCTCGTTCAGGTGGGTCATCTCGATCAGCTTGTCCTTAACGTGGGAAGCCTTGGAGGAGCCAGCCATATCGCCAGCCAGAGCGGTAGCGCCGATCAGAACGTCGCCTACGCCGACCTTGCAGCCGCCGTAAGACTGACGGTGATAGCCTGCGAAGCGCTCTACGATCATGCCGGCAAACTTAACTTCGCCATTGAGGAAGATGCGGTCGTTCGGAACGAATACGCGGTCGAAGATAACGAGAACTTCGTGGCCGCCGTATACCTTGTTGCCAACGTCGATGTCGTTGTACTCTTCCATCTTGCGGGTGTCGCAGGACTGACGGCCGTAGATCAGGGTGATGCCCTTGGAATCGGTCGGAACTGCGAAGGAGATCGCGTAGTCCTCGTCGCCCTCACGCATGGAGATGGTCGGCATTACCAGAACCTCGTGAGAGTTTACGAAGCCGGTCTGGTGAGCCTTAGCGCCGGTAACGTATACGCCGTCAGCGGTGCGCTCTACAACGTGCAGGAACAGATCCGGATCAGCCTGCTTGGACGGAGCGAGGGAACGGTCGCCCTTAACGTCGGTCATAGCGCCGTCAACTGCGAGATCCTCATCCTGCACGCGGGTCAGGAACTTGAGGAAGTTCTCATGGTACTTGGTGCCGCAAGCCTCGTCGATCTCGTAGGTGGAGGAGAATACAGCGTTCATAGCGTCCATGCCTACGCAGCGCTGGAAGCAGGCTGCAGTCTTCTGACCGAGCAGACGCTGCATCTTAACCTTCTTGATCAGGTCGTCGGTGGACTGATGCATGTGGGTGAAGCGGTTGATCTTCTTGCCGGAGATGTGGGAGGTAGCAGTCATCAGATCCTGATACTGCGGGTCCTCAGCCAGCTCGTAGGTAGCGGCGAAGGAGTTCAGGGAAGGACGGATAACCGGGTCGTCAACCGGGTTCTCTACCTTCTTGCCGAACATATACAGGTTGAGGTTCAGCTTGCGCAAGGATTCAATGTACTGGTCTTTGGTCATCATAAGTGATCAAGTATCCTTTCTCATTACAATTTGGTGCACATAACATGAATAAAGAAAACAGGGCGGGGAGACGGGACTCCCCGCCCTATTCAGGCGTTACATACGGAAATTAGAAGCACTCTTTGTATACGCGCTCGCTGAGCTCGATGCTCCACGGACGGTAAGAGTTGGTGATCAGACGCTGCTGGTTTGCATCAACAGACAGTGCAAATGCCTTAACGTCCTCTTCCTTGAAGCCGTACTCATGCAGCGGCTTCAGGTGCAGAACCTTCTCCAGGGTTACATTCAGGGTGCGCAGAGCGTCGTCCTTGGTGCAGCCCAGGCAGCGAGCAACGATTTCCTTGAACTTGCCCAGCTCGCCAGCCGGCTCGTACTCGTCGTACATCTCGAGGATCTTGCCGAACAGAGCGTAGTTGGACTCGCCGTGCGGAACATGGTAGGTGCCGCCGAGCGGGAAGGACATGCCGTGTACGGTTGCACAGCCAGCCTTCAGGAATGCGATGCCTGCGAACAGGGAAGCATGAACGAACTCGCCGAGGTAATCCATACGAGCGTCCGGGCCTTCCAGAGCGATGCGGCGGAAGCCCTCGAGGATCATCTCCATAGCCTTAACGGAGAACATCTCGGAGGTAACGGTCTTGCGGTGCGGGGACAGGAAAGACTCGGTAGCGTGGATCAGAGCATCGATAGCGGATGCTGCGAACGGCTTGTACGGCAGGGTCTTAAGCAGATCCGGAACCAGGCAAACCTTGTTCGGGATGATGTCGTCGGAAACCAGGCCGAGCTTGGTATCGCCGCCGGTCAGCTTGCCGTCCTTCTCGTCCTTAACGATAGCAACAGAAATGTTGGTAACCTCAGAACCGGTACCGCAGGTGGTCGGGATAGCGATAACTTCCTTCTCATGTACAACAGGCTCACGCTTGAAGTACAGCTCATGTACGGAGGTCGGGCGCTTGCAGCCGAGCAGCTTGCAAAGGTCCATGATAGCACCGCCGCCTACTGCGATTACGCGGTCGTAGGAATCGTACGGAATAGCCTCGTACATGGTCTCGATCATAGCCTCGGAAGGCTCGCCTGCACCGAACTTCTCCTGGAATACGAACTTGCTCTTGAGGCCAAGCTCTTCCATGAAGGGCTTGTAGATGAATTCGTTGGTCAGAACGACGTCGCGCTCGCCCAGCTTGAACTCCTCAGCGAAAGCACCAAAGGTGTCAAACTTGTAAATAGTCGGGGCAATGACGATCTCTCTCTTGTCCTTCATCAGGGAGGCGCTGAAAGCATCCATAGCCATAGTAGAAACATCTCCAATCAAAAATTTTATAAAAGGCCGTGCGGCTTTTTATTACATGATTTTACAGGGTGGTTTTTTCCTGTGTTCTTATTGTAGCAAATTTGCGCCAAAACTTCAACACAAACAAACAATAATTTCATCAAAAATTGACCAACTAAACCTGTACAAAAAGACAATAAAAAGTCCCGCAATCTTATTACGGGACTATTTTAACGTATTTATTGTGATTTGTAAATGGGGTAATGGTGAAAAGTACCGAAAAGTTTTTGTATAAATTTCCGTTCTTTAGCTGTTTTGCGAAAAACGGCTCAAAAATGCGCGGGTTCGCTCGTTATGCGTATTTTCAAATACCTCTGTCGGCGTGCCCTCTTCAACGATAGTGCCGCCGTCCATGAATACGACATGATCGGCCACATCGCGGGCAAACGCCATCTCGTGGGTGACGATGATCATGGTGGTGTGCTGGTCCGCCAGTGAGCGGATAACGCGCAGCACTTCGCCGGTCAGCTCGGGGTCGAGCGCCGAGGTCGGCTCGTCGAAGCACAGGATATCCGGCTTGAGCGCGAGCGCACGCGCAATGGCAACGCGCTGCTGCTGCCCGCCGGACAGCTGGTGCGGATAGTGGCTCATGCGGCCCTCGAGGCTCATCATCTCGAGCAGCTCGATGGCGCGGTGCTCGATCTGCTCGTGAATCTCGCGTTTTTTCTGCTTGTAGTCCGGGCGTTCCTTGGCCTGCAGCAGGGGAGCGAGCATGACGTTCTCGAGTGCGGTGTACTGCGGGAACAGATTGAACGACTGGAACACCATGCCGAAGTGCAGACGGTTCTTGCGAATCTGCGCATCGCTCTTGGCGGCATGGTCGGCAGCGTCGAGCAGTGTCTCGCCGTTTACGATGATCTTACCCTCATTCGGGGTTTCGAGAAAATTCAGGCAGCGCAGCAGCGTGGTCTTGCCCGAGCCGGACGAGCCGATGATGGCAAGCGCCTTGCCGCGCTCCAATGTAAAACTGATGTCTTTAAGCACCTTGGTAGAGCCGAAGTTCTTATAAAGGTGCTGTACCTCCAGAATAGGCATAACGGCTCCTCCTTATTTAAAGTAATCCATTTTCTTTTCGATCCAGCCGAACAGCAGGGTCAGAATACCGTTGAACAGCAGGTAGAATACGGCGGTGTAGAACAGCGGCCAGATGATACCGGCGCTCTTGATGAACTTTTCGCCCATCCACAGCACCTCGTATACCGCGATGGTACGCGCCAGAGCGGTATCTTTAACAAGGTTGATAAACTCGTTGCCCATCGGCGGGATAACGCGCTTGATGACCTGCAGCAGCGTTACCTTGAAGAAAATCTGGCTCTTGGTCATGCCGAGCACCTGACCGGCCTCATACTGACCGCTCGGGATACCCTGAATGCCGCCGCGGAAGATCTCCGAGAAGTAGCAGGCGTAGTTGATGACAAAGGACAGCAGAGCAGCGCTGAAGCGCGGCAGCTTGAGTCCCCACACCAGAGCAGGGCCATAGTAGATGATGATGATCTGGAGCATGAGCGGTGTGCCGCGGACGATCCAGACGATGATTTTGATGAGTGCGCGCAGCGGAGTAATGCGGCTCATCGAGCCGAAGCTGATAAGCAGGCCGAGCGGCAGAGCGAATACCAGCGTCAGGCAGAAAAGCTGTACGGTGGTAACAAAGCCGCCCATCAGGCTGAGTGTTACATTGGCAAACATGTCGTTTCCTCTTTACCTCTTTTTTACTTTATTTCCTGTGATACATAAGGCAGAAGACGGTAGTCCGCCTTCTGCTTATATTGAACTGGGGAATGGGAGATTAAGCCTCCGGATCTACGATTGCTTCCTGTACGCCGTACTTCTGAGCGAAGGAAAGAACAATGCCGTCCTTGTAGGCGCCCTTGTAGAAGTTGTTGAATGCTTCGGTCAGGTCAGAACCCTTGCGGAAGCCTACAACGTAGTTCTCGTCCTCCTCGCCGTTGGCCTCGTTGAGGTTTACGGTGTAGGTCAGGTTCGGGTAGCTGGTGCCCTCGCCGATCATAGCGCCTGCCATCAGCAGATCGATCACGCAGGCATCAGAGGTGCCTGCGGCAACCTCCATCAGTGCGTCAGCCTGAGACTGAACTGCGGTTGCATTCAGACCGGCAGCCTGTGCAGCAGCCTCACCGGCGGAACCGGACTCAACAGCGAAGGTCATATCCTTGATGGACTCGATGTCCTTGCAGCATCAGCCTTGTCGGACGGAACAACAACAACCTGTGCGTTGGTTGCATACGGGTCGGAGCAGTTCATGGAGGTCTTGACCTCATCGGTCAGGGTCATGCCGTTCCAAACAGCGTCAACGCCCTTGGAATCCAGCTCCATGATCTTGTTGTCCCAGTTGATCTCGATGAACTCGGCTTTTACGCCCAGGCTCTCAGCGAAAGCCTTTGCCATGTCCGCGTCAAAGCGACCCACTCGTCCGAGCCGTCTTCCTTATAATCCATCGGCGCGAAATCCGTGATGCCGATAACCAGCTTGCCGTTGCTCTTTACATAATCCACATCGCTCTCAGCGGAAGCCGAGGTGTCAGCCGCATCGGCACTCGAGTCGTCGGTCTTGGCAGCAGAGCCGCCGCAGCCGGACAGCATGGATACACTCATAGTGCCTGCCATCAGCAGTGCGAGAAGTTTCTTCGTCTTCATTTTTAGAAAACCTCCTGTAATTCGGTTCATATCTTGTTTACTATTATAACACTTTAGCGCAGAAAATCAACCCCTGATTTTCATGCAGATTTTCAGCATTTTTGAAGGATAATCGGGCGGTATTTTGTGCAAAATCTAAAATAACAGGGTGAAATATATGGAAAAGAGGATGGGGAGCGGTTGGGACGGATTCTCACTCTTTTTTGCGAACCTGTGTTGACCTGTACCAAAAAAGAGATTATAATCATAAGTAAGCATGATTGTTAAAGAATAAACAATGAAGAACAAGTAAGACGGAGGGAATCAGCGTGGATTATACTGCACTGTATCAGCAGAAGCTGACAACGGCGGATGAAGCCGTTAAGGTTGTTAAATCGGGTGACTGGGTAGACTACGGCTGGTGTACGGGTACGCCTGTTGCACTGGACAAGGCACTTGCGGCCCGCATGGGCGAGCTGGAGGACGTAAACTTCCGCGGCGGCGTACTCATGCGCCGACCGGCGGTATTCGATATTCCGGATGCAGCCGATAAGATCACCTGGAACTCGTGGCACATGTCCGGCATTGAGCGCAAGGCCTGTATGGAGGGCTTCGGCTTTACAGCGCACTGCGCTACTCCGAGATGCCGCGTTGGTACCGCGAGAACGTCCGTCATGTCAATGTAGCCATGATTCAGGTGGCGCCGATGGACGCACACGGCTGGTTCAGTTTCGGCCCGCAGGCTTCGCACCTCAAGGCGATCTGCGATGTATCCGACGTTATCATCGTTGAGGTCAACAAGTATATGCCGCGCTGCCTCGGCGGCTTTGAGGACGGCATTCACATTTCGCAGGTGGATATGATCGTTGAGAGCGACACCGAAATGCCGCAGATGGGCGCAGGCGGCGAGCCGACCGAGGTTGATAAGGCGGTTGCAAAGCTGATCGTGGAGGAAATCCCGAACGGCGCGTGCCTGCAGCTGGGCATCGGCGCATGCCGAATACCGTAGGCTCGATGATCGCGGAGTCCGACCTGAAGGACCTCGGCGTTCATACCGAGATGTACGTTGACGCTTTCGTTGACATTTCCCGTGCAGGCAAGATCAACGGCTCGAAGAAGGCCATCGACCGCGGCCGTCAGGTGTTCGCGTTCGGCGCAGGCACTCAGAAGCTGTACGATTTTGTAAATGATAATCCGGAGTGCATGTCTGCACCGGTATCCTATACCAACGATGCGCGCACCATTGCACAGATCGACAACTTCATTTCCATCAACAATATCGTGGATGTGGATCTGTTCGGTCAGATGAACGCAGAAAGTGCCGGTATCAAGCAGATTTCCGGTGCAGGTGGCCAGCTGGACTTCGTTCTGGGCGCGTATCTGTCCAAGGGCGGCAAGAGCTTCATCTGCTGCTCGTCCACCTTTAAGAAGAAGGACGGCACGCTCGAGAGCCGTATTCGTCCGACGCTCGAGAACGGATCGGTCGTTACCGATGCCCGTCCGTGCGCGCACTGGTTTGTCACCGAGTACGGCAAGGTAAACCTCAAGGGTCTGACTGCATGGCAGCGTGCGGAGGCTCTGATCTCGGTTGCGCATCCGGATTTCCGCGAGCAGCTGATTCAGGAAGCGGAGAAGATGCGTATCTGGAAGCGCTCCAATAAGAGATAAAATGCTGTCGGCGGAACTACAGTTCCGCACGGTGTTTGCTACTGTTTATAAGAAAACGCTCTGTGAAAACAGAGCGTTTTTTCTTATGCAATTATTAAAGTGAAATTCGCAGGATAAACTGCTGATTCCTGACCGAAAAGCTATATACACCGCCGTATCGCTCGACGATGCTGCAAATGCTGTGCACGCCGATGCCGTGTCCGGCGCGGTCGGAGACCGGCACGCCGTGGCTGAACTGCACCGGCTGCGTGCAGTCGTTGACAACCTGCAGGAAGAACTTTCCGGCTTTTTCGTATGTCTGCACCTCGATGTGTCCGGGAATGCCGTCCGCGCGCTCGCTGCATGCGTGAATCGCATTCTCAAGCGCGTTGGAGAGCAGCACGCACAGGTCGCTCTCGGCAAGCGGCAGCTGATTGGGCAGCACGGCATGCACCGCAAGCGGGATGCCCTGCGCCTTGGCGCGGTCGGCAAACGATGAGAGAATCAGGTTTGCGGCCTCGTTTTCGCAGTAAACGGTCACGCGGCTGGCTTCGATTTCCTCGCTGATGGAGTGAATGTACTGCAGTGCCTGCTCATACTGCTCATTCTCGATGCAGGCGGTGATGTACTGCAGATGATGCCGCAGATCATGCCGGTAGGCACGGGTTTTCTGCTGAGAGATACGCAGTGCTTCAATCTCACGGACGGCCTGATGCACCTGCAGGTCAAGATTGCTTTTCAGCTCCTCCAAACGCAGCCGTGCGTGCTGCTCTCTGGAAATGTGAATCAGGAACAGCAGATACGCCGCACTGCACACGAACGGCATGAATTCCACGACTACGGCCGAACCGGAGAACAGCAGGTCGGTGTAAACGCGGGTGGCATAGTCAAACGCATAGTACACCGCGGGCACAATGCCGAACTGACACTGCACCGCCCGCGAATACTGCGACACCGACCGGATGGCAGGTGCGGCCTTGAGCAGCAGAATGAGCATCGGCACGGTGACGATTATTTCCACAGCGTACTGCATGGTGTCTCCGCCGGAGAAGATGGCGACCGCGATCAGCGCCAGCCAGCGCCGCAGCTGACAGCACAGGTACGCCGTCAGCACGGAAATCACCGGCCACAGACGTTCATGACTGAGCGAGCACAGCGCGAGCACAAGCGGCAGGTGGGTGTGCAGCGGATACAGATAGCGTCCGAAGCCGGGGTCCACACCGAGGTAGGCGATGCCGGACAGGCAGAAGATCATCAGCGTGTACAGCAGCATGCGCTTTTTCGCCTTGGGCGTCCAGTGGATATTGCAGAATGCCGCAGAGAGCGCGATGCCGAACAGCGTAACGGCAACGGAGTTGCAAAGGTCAACAGCGAGTGCGATCATGTCAGGAACACCTGTTCTTTCTGGAAGGCGTGTTCAAGGTACGCGTCCTTGATGTCGTTGTAGCGTCCGCGCGGAATGGGCAGCTCGGCGCGGCTGGACATGACGAGCGTTTTCGGCGTGATCGTCTGGATATGCTCTAAATTTACAAGGTAGGAGCGGTGAATGCGCAGAAAATTCCTGTGTTCGGCAAGGCTTTCGCACAGGCTGTCCATGCTGCCGGCGGCTTCGAGCACGGTGCCGTCAGTCTTGTGCAGCAGCAGGGAACGGCGAATGACCTCGCAGTATTCCAGCTTGTCCAGTTCAACGCGCGTGATGCCGGTTCTGCAGCGCAGGATCAGGCTGACGCTGCTCTCGCGCGAGCAGGCGGCAATGACCGAATCCATCAGCCGGAAGAAGCTCTCCGGCCAGATCGGCTTGAGCTGATAGAAATACGCGCCCACCGTATACGACTGCACGGCAAACTCTGCGGATGAGGTGAGAAAGATGATCTTCACGTTGGAGTCGTACTGACGGATCTCACGAGCGGCTTCGATGCCGTTTTCGCCGGGCATGAGTACATCGAGCAGCAGAATATCAAAGCGTGCGCCCTTTTCGATGGACGCCAGCAGCTCGAACGGGCTTTGGAAGGCCGTCGGGGCGATATCGGCGTTGTGTTCCGTACGGTAGCTGCCGAGCAGCTCGTGCAGTTCATCGAGCACGCTGGGATCGTCGTCGCAAAAGCCAATCTGGATCATGGTTCTCATCTCCTTTCTTTTTATAAAGGGAACAGATCATTTGTAATCGCGGCGGGTCTTGTCGGGTTCCCAGCCCTCGAGCGGGTAGCGCTGCATGGCGCCGAAAATGCGCTCGCGTACACCGGGCATGGTCTTTTCGAGACTTTTCAGCAAATCCTTGATCTCCTGCCGCTTGGTGTTGCCGTCCGCCGGACACGGATTGTGCACGATAGGCAGCTCGTGCCGTTTGGCGAACGAGCGCACATAATGCTCCGGCACATACAGCAGCGGACGAATGAGCGTGATGTCGGCGCGGTCGAGGTAGGTTACCGGCGAAAAGCACGAAATGCGGCCTTCATAAAATAAGGAAAGCATGTAGGTCTCCACTACATCGTCAAAGTGATGGCCGAGCGCAACCTTGCTGCAGCCTGCCTTGCGGGCGGCATCGTGCAGAGCGCCGCGGCGCAGCTTGGCACAGAGCGAGCAGGGGTTTTCCTCGTGGCGGATATCAAACACAATAGGGCCGATCTGGGTGGGGACGCGGATGTACTCGACGCCCAGCTTGTCGCACAGCGTCTGTACAGGGGAGAAGTCCATCTCATCATAGCCCATCTCCAATGTAATAGCCACGACGGTAAAGTGGTGCGGATAAAAGCGGCTCAGCTGACTGAGTGCCACGAGCAGCGCGAGCGAGTCCTTGCCGCCGGAAACACCGACCGCAATCCTGTCGCCCTCATCTATCATATGGTAATGGTCCACCGCACGGCGGACATAGGAAAGCATTTTCTGCATAACAGTCTCCTTTTTGATCGTACATATTAAAATTTATCAGAAAACGCCAAAAATCGCAAATGCAAAAAATGAAATGCAAAGTGAGTATTCGGGAGTATAAGAGAGATTAAAAGAGAAAACGAGAGAATGCATTGGATTGCAGATATTTTTTCAAAATTTCGCTTGACTTGCGCAAAATGATGTGTTTTAATAAATATGCTCGTTTCGAGCGATTAATCAGTTGTCAAAGTATTTTTGATATATATAAACGGAGGAAAAAACCATGTCTACTTTTATGGCTAAGGCAGAAAATGTCGAGCGTAAGTGGTATGTACTGGACGCAGCTGGCAAGCCGCTGGGTCGTACTGCTGCAACCGCTGCAATGCTGCTTCGCGGCAAGCACAAGACCACGTTCACTCCCCATGTTGACTGCGGCGATTTCGTAATCATCGTCAACGCTGACAAGGCGGTTCTGACCGGTAAGAAGCTCACCCAGAAGTACTATCGTCATCACACCGGCTGGGTCGGCGGTCTGAAGGAAGTTCAGTACAAGACCCTGATGGCTGAGAAGCCGGAGTTCGCTATGCAGCTCGCAGTTAAGGGCATGCTGCCGAAGAATTCCATCGGCCGTCAGTCCGCTACCCGTCTGAAGGTATTTGCTGGCGAGAACCACAATCATCAGGCTCAGAAGCCCGAGAACTGGGAAAAGTAAGGGAGGATTAACTGATGTATACACCTAAGAAGGCATATTTCTATGGCACCGGCAGAAGAAAGTCCTCTGTTGCCCGCGTTCGTCTTTTCCCGGGCGGCACCGGTGAGATCAAGATCAACAACCGCACCATCGACAACTACTTCGGTCTCGAGACCCTGAAGATGGTTTGCCGTCAGCCGTTCGAAGTAACCGGCACCGAGGGCAAGTTCGACGTAGAGTGCACCGTAACCGGCGGCGGCTTCACCGGCCAGGCTGGCGCAATCCGTCACGGCATCGCTCGTGCTCTGCTGCAGGCTGATTCCGACCAGTACCGCGCAGCTCTGAAGGCTGCAGGCTTCCTGACCCGCGATCCGCGTATGAAGGAACGTAAGAAGTACGGTCTCAAAGCAGCTCGTCGCGCTCCGCAGTTCTCCAAGCGCTAAAACAGCAAAATACCACCGAAACTACTGTTCGGTGGTATTTTTTTATGCACTTAGATTTTTCTGACGACATTCTGACGACACGGGGAACGTTTACGACATGGTTTCCTTACGGTCGCTGCCGCGCGTTTTATGGAATACGGCTGCACGAAGTTCCTCCAGTTCGTTGTGGACGTAGATCTCGGCGGTGACCTGAATGTCCTTGTGGCCGAGGATCTTCTGAATCGTGTAGATGTCCACACCGTTCCGGCGCAGGCTGGTGCCGTAGGTGTGGCGCATCTCGTGCGAGGTGAGCACCGGAATGTCAGGGTGCCGCTCGTGCACGCCGGTCATGAACTTCTTGAGCCGCTGAGAAAAGTGGTCGGTATCCTGCAGACCGCCGGTCTGCGAGGGAAACAGGTACAGGCTGTCATGCGGCAGCGACTGCACCAGGGCGATACACTTGTCCGAGATTGGAATGGTGCGGAAGCTGTTTTTCTTCGGCGCGGCCAGCTTGAGCACGCCGACCTCGGAAACGACGGTGCGCTGAATGTGCAGCGAGCCGTTGCCCGGTTCGAGCACGAAGTCCGTCCACATGGTCCCCAGCAGCTCGCCGCGGCGCATACCGGTATCGAGCAGGAGTGCAGCAGCGGGAAACGCCTCGAGTGCTTCCTCTCGCACAATGGCGATCTGCTTTTCGGTCAGCACACGCTTGACGCGCTTGTGCGCCGAACTGCTGAACTGCACGCGCTTTGCCGGATTCTTGTAACACAAGTCGTTCTCGATAGCCGTTTCAAAGATGTCTACCAGGCACAGCCGGATCTTCTTCAGATGTGATGAGGACAGACCCTTGTGCATAGCGGCGAACGTCTGCACATCGACCGGCCGCACATCGGTCAGATCGACACTGCCGAAGTACGGCTCCAGATACAGTCGCACGATCTCCTCGTAGGTCTGGAGCGTGTTGGGGCTGACAAACGGCTGCTTGTAGGTCATGAGCCACTTGCGCGCCCACTGGGAGAAGTTGTAGCTTTTCCGGACGAATGCTTCGCCGGTCCGCGCGGATACCTCGGAGGCCACACGGAATTCCTCGGCTTTCTTTTTCGCATCGGCAAGGCTGACCGTGCTGTAAAAGGATTTGCGCAGCGGCTTGCCGTGAATGTCGCGGCCGAGCGTGATCTTGTATTCGTAGCGGTTGTCCTTGCGTGTAGGTTTTTTTCTCGGCATAAAAATAACCCCTTTCTTACCGTAAAAAAGTATGGTAAAATAGGGGTACTGATGTAACGGCTCAATGTTTTATCAGTACCCCATGTCCCGCTCTGGTGTTGGTAGCACCGGGGCGGGATTTTTTATGCGTTTAACCGGGTCGAATTCGACCCCTTTATTTTTTCTCGAGTTTCACAGTCGTGGTGACGCCCATAGCAGATACGCTGTAGCTGATCTGTCCGTCCTCGTAGGTGAACGTCTTTGTTTCGTCCGGAGAGGCGAGGAGCGCGTTTGCGGTCTGCTCGGTGTCGTTGGCAGAATCCCAACTGTACGGCTCATCTGCTGTGTTCGGAGCCTCGAAGCTGCCCGCCCAGTACAGCGCGGTGGTGTCCGGTGCGTTCCAGTTGACAGTGATCGTGTCCGCCGTGATTGTGGCGGTCTGGTAGCTGTCCTCGCTGTCACTGTTCACCTGCACCCATTCGCCGGTCAGATCGGGCGGCTGCGGTGCTTCCTCCTGCTGGGCGGCGGCATCGGCGCCGGTGCTGTTCGATGCGTTTCCACCGCAGGCTGTGAGCGGCAGTGTCAGCATGAAGCAGGCGAATACTAACGCTAACATTCTCTTTTTCATATTCGGTTCTCCTTAAATTTGATCTACGGTGCGAATGACTTTGATTACACGGCCGACAACGCGGCATTTCTCCAAATCAGAGCCTTCGATCCGTTTCGGTTTGAACTCGGGATTGATCGGAACCAGCTCGAGCCAGTCTTCGCCGGGCTTGTAGTTGATTCGTTTAACTGTGGCCTCGCCGTCACCCAGCAGCATAATGCCGATCCGGCCGGGAACCTCCATGTCGCTGCATCTCAAACAGAGAATGTCGTCGCCGTCCTGAAACTGCGGGTACATACTGTCGCCGCTGATGGTCGCCAGGAAAAAGTCTTCCGGTCGTCGGCGGCCTATCCATTCAGCAGGAATGGTTCGCAGTTCATAGGCATCATCGGGTGTTGCGTCGAAGTGTGCAGCCACCGGGCCTGCGTAGTGAACTGTAACAAGCGGATTGTCCTCAGGTTCACGTGCATTGACCTCACGAAGTGTGCGGGCATTATCCAGATGAAAAAACGGTTCCGATACATTGCCGAGCAGATAGTCACTGCTGACATCAAACAGTCTTGCGAAATTAGAAACCACGGTGATGATCGGTTCCTGCAGACCGTTTTCATATCTGCTGATCGTGCTCTTGTTCAGGCGGCCGCCAAAACGATCATTGTAGGTTTTAGCAAGGCTTTCGAGAGAATATCCGCTTTCGGTGCGCAAATCTTTTAATATTTTACCAAAGTCAGCCATAATAGCTTCCTCCTTTTGAATTTATCGTATCACATACAATTAAGAAAATCAATATGGAAATTTGCGTTTTCGATAACAAAATTAAAAATAGTTATTGACAACGCAACGACAGGGTGTTATAGTCTTGTTATCGAAAACGCAACGAAGGGAGGAGAAGCCGATGGTCGAGAAGAAGAAACTCATTCACGAACCGTATAACAAATTCAAGGGATTTATGCGGGAAAACGGTATCATTTATTCGCATATTGCCGAACTACTCGGTGTCACACCGACGACTGTTTCACAGAAGGTAAACGGTCAGTCGGATTTCACTGTCAGTGAGGCAGAGTTGATTATGCGGGAATACCATACGGACATCAAAATTTTTTTGCCCTGAATGTTGCGTATACGATAACAAAGGGAGGTGAACATCTATGGCAGTACCCACCACCATCATCACAAAGCTGGACGAGCTGGAACAGCTTTGCGAGAGGTACCCCAGCAAAATTCCGATTGAGGAGTGCGCCGCGTTCCTCGGCATGGCGGGCGAAAGCCTGCGGGCGTGTCTGGAGCATGGTTCCTGTCCGTTCGGACTGGGCTGGCTCAAGAAAAATGCGCACAACCGCGCATTTTACATTCCGACATTGACCTTTTATCTCTGGGTGACGCAATCCGCAGGGTTCAAGAACAACAAAATTTAGAAAGAAGGAAATCCAATGCAAAACAACAATTTCGCAGAAACTCTCGCCTCGGTCGCATCCGAGTTCGGCGTAGAGGACACCGCAAAGCACGGCCGCGGCATCAAGCCGAGCAAGCGCCCGTACTTCCGCTGGACAGATGAACAGCTCGAGCAGCTGGCAACGCTGCGCGACGAGGGCAAGTCTGCGAACGAGATCGCGGAGGCGCTGGGCGTGTCGAGCGATAAGGTCATCACCAAGCTGGCCGCCATGGCAGCACGGCAGCGGACCGGCAGCAAGACGCCGGAGCCGAGTACCGAACCGGTAGTCGAGGCCGAAGCAGAACCAGAGCAGGAAGCTGAAACCGAGCCGTCCATCGAGGCCGAGCCGGAACCAGAGCTTAACCCAGTGTCGCAAGACCTTAACCCAACTGATGTTGGCCTCGACCGCATGATCTTCACGGCGTTCGACAACGTAGTCGGCAAGGTGGACGATTTCGTCACGATGTCCGGCTGCTGGCGTAAGGTACTGACGACCATCGAGAAGCAGTTGAACGAGCTGGCATATCTCGTTTGGGAACACCCGAACACAGAGGAATCGGTCTGCCAGATTGCCGCTATCATCGCGTATGACGAAATCCGCGCATGAAAAACGCCGCTGTCAGGACGGCAATCCCGATCAGCGGCAAAGAAATGTATTCAACCACATAATAGCATGAAGTTAGGAGAATTTCAATGGTAAAGATTATCAGCAACGTAAAAGGCGACCACGTTGCGGCGAGTGTAGAGCTGGCGGGCAACATGAAAGCGATTGTTTCCGAACTGGTCAATGCAATCGGCAGTGCGTATCTGCAGATTGGTGCACAGGACAAGCGCGCCGCGCAGGCGTTCCGCAAGATGTTCACTCAGTTCGTAACGAGCGAGAATTCGCCGATGTGGCTCGAGGACAGCTGTGACGGCGTTATTGTCAACGCATCCATCGTCCGTGCGGGCAAGCTGACCAGCGAGGATGTTGCCAACGCAATCCGCTGCGGCGCTTCCAAGGACGTTATCAAGGCACTGCTGGAGGAGATGTAACATGACCGACCCCATCAAGATCACCTCGCTCGAGGCCGAGAACGTCAAACGCGTGCGTGCGGTGCAGCTGCATCCGAGCGAAACCGGCCTGACCATCATCGGCGGGAACAACAACCAGGGCAAGACCTCGCTGCTGGACACGATTGCGTGGGCGCTCGGCGGCGATCGCTTCCGTCCGTCCATGGCTAACCGTAAGGGCAGCACGATCCCGCCGCACATCAAGGTCACGCTGTCCAACGGCCTGATCGTCGAGCGCCGCGGCAAGAACAGCGACCTCAAGGTCATCGACCCGTCGGGCAGCAAGGCCGGACAGCAGCTTCTCAATGCCTTTATCGAGCAGCTGGCACTCGATCTGCCGCGCTTTATGCAGGCGAGCGACCGTGAAAAGGCGGACACGCTGCTCCGCATCATCGGTGTGGGCGAACAGCTTGCCGCACTGGAACGCAAAGAGCAGGAGCAGTACAACGAGCGCCTTGCCATTGGCCGCATTGCCGACCAGAAAGCAAAGTACGCGAAAGAGCAGCCGTACTGGCCGGATGCACCGGACGAACTCATCTCCGCAAGTGACCTCATCCGTCAGCAGCAGGCAATCCTTGCCCGCAACGGTGAGAACCAGAGCAAGCGAGCGATGGCAAGCCTGCTCGATCAGCAGGTGAGCACCCTCACCGCGCGTGTGGATGAGCTGCACCGTCAGCTGCAAACCGCCGAGGACGAACTCATCGCTAAGATGGCTGACCTTGCCACCGCCCGCAAGACCGCCGAGCAGCTTGTGGACGAGAGCACTGAGGAGCTGGAGCGCAGCATTGCCGACATCGAAACCATCAACGCCAAGGTGCGCGACAACCTCAACCGCGAAAAGGCCGAGGAGGATGCACACGCCTATCAGCAGCAGTATGACAGCCTGACCGCCGAAATTGAACAGCTCCGCGAGGACAAGCGCGCGCTGCTGGACGGCGCCAAGCTGCCGATGGAGGGCCTCGGTGTTGCGGACGGCGCACTGACCTATCACGGCCAGAAATGGGATAATATGTCCGGCAGCGAGCAGCTGCGGGTGGCGACCGCCATTGTGCGCTGTCTGAAACCGCAGTGCGGCTTCGTACTGCTGGACAAGCTGGAGCAGATGGACCTCGGCACGCTGCGTGAGTTCGGCGCGTGGCTGGAAAGCGAGGGCTTACAGGCCATCGCAACGCGCGTTTCGACCGGTGACGAGTGCTCCATCATCATCGAGGACGGCTATGTGCAGGGCGAGGAACAGCCTTTACCTGACGAGCCGCAGAGTACATGGAAAGCAGGTGCATTTTAATGCAGATCATCCGCGGAAAACAGAAGACCGCGCTCAAGGTTGTCGTGTACGGTCCGGAGGGCATCGGCAAGTCTACGTTTGCCGCACAGTTCCCGAATCCGCTGTTCATCGACACCGAGGGCGGCACCAAGCACATGGACGTCGCCCGCACGCCTAAGCCGACCAGCTGGGTCATGCTGCTCGGTCTGGTCAAAGAGTGCATTGCCGACCCGAGCCTGTGCGGCACGCTCATCATCGACACGATGGACTGGGCGGAGCTGCTGTGCAGCCGCTACGTCTGCGACAAGAACCAGAAAAAGAGTATCGAGGAGTTCGGCTACGGCAAGGGCTACACCTATCTGATGGAGGAGTTCGGCGCCCTGCTGAATACGCTGAACGAGCTGGTCGAGCGCGGCGTGAACGTAGTCGTGACGGCGCACGCCAAGATGCGGAAATTTGAGCAGCCGGACGAGCTCGGCGCATACGACCGCTGGGAGATGAAGCTGTCCGCCAAGACCGCGCCGCTCGTCAAGGAGTGGGCGGACATGGTGCTGTTCGCCAACTACAAGACGTTCGCCGTCAAGACGGAGAACGGCAAGACCAAGGGACAGGGCGGCGAGCGCCGGATGTACACCACCCATCACCCGTGCTGGGATGCGAAGAACCGCTTCGGCCTGCCCGGCGAGATGCCGTTCGATTATGCCGGAATCGCCCATATCATCGGGGACGAAAAAAATATTCGGTCAATTACTGAACCGAATGAACCGTTAGCGGTCAATTCTGCGGACGAAACGCCGGATAAGTGTAAGGACGTTTCCGATGCACCCGCACAGGCGGCAGTAAGCGAACCGGCGAAACCGGACGGCACCGTGCCGGACATTCCGGCAGGTATCCCGCAGGCGCTGCGCGACCTGATGCAGGCCAACAACGTCACCGCGACCGACATTCAGACCGCCGTTTCCGCCAAGGGATATTTCCCGCTCGGCATGGAGATCACCGACTATCCGGCGGATTTCGTAAACGGCTGCCTGATCGGTGCGTGGGATCAGCTCTATCAGGTCATTCTGAAAGAACGCAAAGACATTCCGTTTTAATCAAGGAGGACAATCATTATGAACGACAACATTCTGGATCAGGAACTCGGCTGGGAAGACGAGATCGAAAACGAGGGCAGTCCGCGCCGTGTGCTCGAGCCGGGCGAGTACCCGTTTACCGTTTTGGGCTTTGAGCGTGCCCGCTACGCCGGCAGCGAAAAGGTCGCGCCGTGCAATCAGGCGATCCTGCACCTGCGCGTGGATGCGCCGGACGGCGAGAGCGAGATGAACGTCAACCTGTTTCTTCTCAAGCGCTTTGAGTGGAAGCTGTGCCAGTTCTTCACGTCCATCGGCCTGCGCCAGCACGGCGAAAAGCTGCGGATGAACTGGGCGGCTGTCACCGGCAAGACCGGCCGCTGCCGCATCACCAAGCGTACTTACAAGGACAAGACCGGCGCAGACCGCGAAACCAACGATCTGGACGAGTTCCTCGACCCGCTGGGTGCGCCGTCCATGCAGCAGGCGGGCGGCTTTACGCCGGGAGCATTCTAATATGGAACTGCGACCGTATCAGCAGGCGGCGCGTGAAGCGGTCGAGAACCGCTGGGAGCAGGGTGACGACAGCACCCTGCTTTCTATTCCCACCGGCTGCGGAAAGACTGTCATTTTTGCGAAGATTGCCGAGGACAGGGTGCGGCAGGGCGACCGCGTGCTCATCCTCGCGCACCGCGGTGAGCTGCTCGATCAGGCCGCCGACAAGCTGCACACCGCGACCGGACTTTCCTGTGCGACCGAGAAAGCCGAGCAAAGCTGTCTGGGCAGCTGGCTGCGCGTGGCGGTCGGCTCGGTGCAGACCCTCATGCGCCCCAAGCGCTTAGCGGCGTTCCCGCGGGACTACTTCGGCACCATTATCATCGACGAAGCGCATCACGCGGTATCCGACAGCTACGGACGTATCCTGAATCACTTCGACAGCGCAAAGGTGCTCGGCGTGACCGCAACGCCCGACCGAGGCGATATGCGAAACCTCGGCAGCGTGTTCCAGTCGCTGGCGTATGAGTATTCGCTGACCAAGGCTATCCGCGAGGGCTACCTTGTGCCCATTAAGGCGCTGACCGTGCCGCTCAAGATGGATTTAAGCGGTGTCGGCGTGCAGTCCGGCGACTTTAAGCCGGGTGACCTCGACAGTGCGCTCGACCCGTACCTCTACCAGATCGCAGACGAGATGGCAAAGACCTGTGCCGACCGCAAGACCGTTGTGTTCCTGCCGCTGGTCAAGACCAGCCAGAAATTCCGCGACATTCTGGTTTCGCGCGGCTTCCGTGCGGCAGAAGTGAACGGCGAATCGCCCGACCGCGCGGAAATCCTTGCGGCATTCGACCGCGGCGAGTACAACGTGCTGTGCAACAGTATGCTGCTCACCGAGGGCTGGGACTGCCCGAGCGTCAACTGTGTTGTGGTGCTGCGCCCGACCAAGGTACGCAGCCTGTACAGCCAGATGGTAGGCCGCGGCACGCGCCTGTTTCCCGGCAAGACCGACCTGCTGCTGCTGGATTTCCTGTGGCACACCGAGCGGCACGAGCTTTGCAGACCGGCGCATCTGGTCTGCGAAACCGCCGAGGTGGCCGAGAGCATGACCGAGAGCGCAGCCGAGCAGGGCGGTCCGGTGGACATCCTCGAAGCCGCCGAGCAGGCCGAGAGTGACGTCGTACAGCAGCGCGAGGAATCCCTCGCCAAGCAGCTGGCGGAGATGAAAAGCCGCAAGCGCCGTCTGGTGGACCCGTTACAGTTTGAGCTGTCCATTCAGGCAGAGGATTTAGCTGGCTACACGCCCGCATTCGGCTGGGAGATCGCGCCGCCGAGTGAAAAGCAGCTCGGCGCACTGGAAAAGTGGGGCATCCGCCCGGATGAGATCGAATGCGCGGGCAAGGCGGCAAAGCTGCTCGACCGTCTGGCGGCACGCCGCACCGAGGGTCTGACAACGCCCAAGCAGATTCGCTTTCTGGAGGGCAAGGGCTTTACGCACGTCGGCACCTGGCAGTTTGAGCAGGCAAAGCAGCTCATCGACCGCATTGCCGCCAACGGCTGGCGCATTCCGCGCGGCATCGACCCGAAAACCTACATGGGATAATGGAGGATAAATGAAGCAGGACGAACTCGATCTCCGGCAGGCGCTGGACTACATCGACCCGAGAGAACTCTCGTACAGCGAGTGGGTCGGCGTCGGCATGGGACTGAAAGAAGCAGGCTATCCCGTCGGTCTGTGGGAGGACTGGTCAAGACGGGACGGCGGGCGCTACCGCACCGGCGAGTGCGCCCGCAAGTGGGACAGCTTTCGCGGTACGGACACGCCCATCACGGCGGGAACCATCGTGCAGATGGCGCAGCGCGGCGGCTGGCAGCCGAACGGCGGCGACTGTGAACTCGGCTGGGACGATGAGATCGGCGGGAACGAACCCTACCGCGTGATTGACCCGCACTGGGTCGAGGCGCAGGAGATTGCCGAACCCGCCGAGTGGCATCCGGCGCAGCAGCTCATCACCTACCTCGAAACGCTGTTCGACAGCGAGGAGCACGTCGGCTACGTCACCCGCTCGTTCTCGAACGAGGACGGCAAGGCCATGCCGACCAAGGGCGACTGGGCACGAACCGCCGGTCAGCTGGTGCAGGCGCTCTCTGCCTGCGGCGACGACATCGGCAGCGTGCTCGGTGACTACGACCCGGCGGTCGGCGCGTGGATCCGCTTCAACCCGCTCGACGGCAAGGGCATCCGCAACGAGAACGTCACCGCGTTCCGCTACGCGCTCGTCGAATGCGACGGCATGGACATCGACCGCCAGAACGCACTCATCCGTGAGCTGGAACTACCGGTGGCGTGTCTGGTGCACTCGGGCGGCAAGAGCGTGCACGCCATTGTACACATTGATGCACCCGACTACCCAGAGTACCGCAAGCGGGTCGAATACCTGTACACGGTCTGCCGTAAGAACGGTCTGGAACTCGACCAGCAGAACCGCAATCCGTCGCGCCTGTCGCGTATGCCGGGCGTGCTGCGAAAGGGACACAAGCAGTTCCTCATCGACACCAACATCGGCAAGACGGACTTTGCCGAGTGGCGCGAGTTCATTGAGAGCGCAACGGACGATTTACCCGATCCGGAGAGCATGAGCGCTGTCTGGGACGAAATGCCGCCGCTGGCACCGGCACTCATCAGCGGCGTGCTCCGGCAGGGGCACAAGATGCTGCTGGCCGGACCGTCCAAGGCGGGCAAGTCGTTCGCGCTGATCGAGCTGACCATCGCAATCGCCGAGGGCAAAAGCTGGCTCGGCTTTGACTGTGCACAGGGCAGAGTGCTGTACGTCAACCTCGAGCTTGACCGCGCTTCCTGCCTGCACCGTTTTAAGGATGTGTACAGCTGTCTCGGCTGGAAGCCTGAGCACCTCGGCAACATCGACATCTGGAACCTGCGCGGCAAGTCCGTGCCGATGGACAGGCTCACGCCGAAACTCATTCGCCGAGCGGTCAAGAAGGACTACATCGCGGTCATCATCGACCCTATTTACAAGGTCATCACCGGTGACGAGAACTCCGCCGACCAGATGGCGAACTTCTGCAACCAGTTTGACAAGGTGTGCACCGAACTCGGCTGCGCGACCATCTACTGCCACCACCATTCCAAGGGTGCACAGGGCGGCAAGCGCTCGATGGACCGCGCGAGCGGCTCGGGCGTGTTTGCCCGTGACCCGGATGCGCTGCTCGACCTCATCGAACTGGAGGTGTCGGACGACCTGCGCGTGCAGATGGAGAACAACGCCGTCTGCCGTGTGTGCGGCGCGGCGCTCGAGGCGGCAGACAAGAGCGACGAGGTATCGCAGGACGACCTGTGCAGCCAGCGTGCCGCCATGGACGCCTGCAAGCGGCTGCTCTCCGGCGTGGACTACAATCACCTGCTCGACCGCATCGCGGACACGAGAAAAGAGGTGCAGGCACGGACGGCGTGGCGCATCGAGGGCACGCTGCGCGAGTTCCCGAAGTTCCCGCCGGTCAACCTGTGGTTCGAGTTTCCGGTGCATCGGCCGGACGGCAACGGCGCATTGCAGGACATCAATCCGGATGAGGCTGCTCCGGCATGGCAGCGCGGTGCAAAGGCCCGCAAGGGCAAGGCGAAGCAGGCGAAGCAGAGCAAGAAGGAAGCGTTCGACACGGCGTACAACGCGCTGTGTCTGGGCGGGGATGCACCGACCGTGCAGGACGTTATCGAATACTACACCGAGCAGGATGAGAACGGAGAGGTGCAGAAGCCGACTTCGAGAACCGTCTACCGTTGGATTAAGGATTATGGTTATTCGCTGGATAAGAATAGTGGAAAAATTTTGAATGACACGACCTGCGACATGACCTGAAAGTTAAGGTTATGACGCTTGCGACACAACCTGTGACACGACCTTACGGTTCAGGTCATGTCGTTAGTGACATAACCTGCGACACGACCTGAAATTATGGTCATGTCGAGAGTGACGACACGACCATATATATACTACGTATATATTTTTGACAATGTCACAAGTGACACAACCAGGTGGGTCAGTGTGTGAACGCACTCACCATGTGAGGGGGCTTGGAAGGCGCCCCTCACAAATGGTTGGAGAGCGCACACACGACTGGACCCGTCGCGCGAGAGGAGAGAAGAAGAAAATGGTAACGCAGTTTTTCATGGCGATGCGCCCGCCGACGTGTACGGCACAGGAGAAGCAGGTGCGCGTGGTGCATGGCAAGCCGCAGTTCTACGAGCCGCAGGCGCTCGCCGCCGCCCGCGCAAAGCTGTGCGCGTACCTCGGGCAGCACCGGCCGGAACAGCCGTATACAGGCGGCGTGCGGCTCGTAGTGAAGTGGCTGTTCCCGCGAGGAAAGCACCCGAACGGCAGCTACCGCACGACAAAGCCGGATACGGACAACCTGCAGAAGCTGCTCAAGGACTGCATGACCGCCGAGCACTTCTGGACGGACGATGCGCTGGTGTGCTCGGAGATCACGGAGAAATTCTGGGCGGACATGCCCGGCATCTGGATTCACATCGAGCCGGTGGAGGGCTGATATGGACTTTGAGGAGATGAACCAGCGGGCATACGACCGCAAACCCGAGCCGGACGGTCTGACACCCGCCGAGCGCATGATCTGGCTGGCGCTGCGGCTGCTGTATGAGCTGCACTTTCACGGCGGCCTGACCCGTGACGAGGGCGTGGCGTATAAGCAGGAGCTGAAAAAAGATTACGAGCGTAACCTCGCGCAGGAGGCCGAGTGGCTGCGTGCCGGTACGGCAATGAAGCTGCTGCGGCAGAGCGAGAACCCCGAGGTGAAGAAGATCGTCGGGGAAGTTGAAACGATGTTTTGAGGAGGAGAACCATGGCGAAGTGTAAATTCTGCGGGGAGCCGGTTAAGGCTGCACCGGTGTTCCACCCGTCCTGCTGGGTGCAGGCAGTGAACAAGCTCGCGGGTGAGATCTGCGATGAGTATTGTAAGTTTCCTTTTGAACTGGACTATGAGGCGCTGGTGGACAAGTGCGAGCGGTGTCCGATGACACGGTTAAAAGAATTGGGAGGCAGAAACGTATGAGAACCGACGAACTGATCAAAGCCCTTGGACGGCTGAAAGTGCAGACTGGCTCTCTGGCGTGCCTGGGCTGCGGGCATGAGCACAACTGCGGCGTGCATGGCTGTGCCCTGATCCGAGAGGCAGTGAACCAGCTGATCGAGCAGAACGGTTGGATCAATATCAAGGAGCGCCTGCCGGAGCGTGGTGTGCCGGTGCTGACGTACAACAAATGGGGGCGCGCCCGAGTGGAAACGCTGCGGACTTGGGACGAGCAGCCCTATTTTGTCGGCGGCCTGAAAGCCGGAGCCGATGTGCTGTTCTGGCGGCTGCTACCGCAGTTGCCGGGGGTGCAGGAATGACAATCACTGATTTGTTGGTCAATCTGGACTGTATCCTGTGGCTGGTTCTGTTCTTCATTGTGCTGCATCGGGTCAACTTCTGGGACGGGAAATTCCGTGAGCTGCACGAGGAACTGACGCGAACGATTCGGGAGGAGGACAAGAAATGAACGATTTCAGTGGTCCGGTAGATAAGAAAACGGCGAAAAACCTGCTGAAACTATGTAGGAAGACCATTCCGGTTATAACACTGCTGGACGCATATACCATTCAGGCCATTCTGCATGGAGCGGAACGGCGTGCCAAAGAGAGGGAGGACACCCATGACGATTAACCAGGCAATCCGCATCCTCGACCCGGAAACGACAGCCGAGGAGCTGGCAACGATTGAATACTACGGCGGTCTGCACGGCCGTGAAAAGATGGTAGCCGCCTGTGACGAGGCCTGCCGCATAGCGGTTCAAATTATGAGAAAATACATGGAGGAACAAAAATGAAAAAGAAAATCATGGCGGCACTGCTCTGCGGTGCTATGATGTGTAGTCTGTCGGCCTGCAGAGAGAGCGAGCGCGTTGCGTACAACATCTCGAAGGAGGCGGACAATTTCAACGTCACGCGCCGTCTGGAAGTCATCAACGCGCGTACGGACAAGCCGGTGTTTGAGCTGATCGGCAACTTCGCCATCTCGAACAACAGCGAGAACGAGCTGGAGGTGACTGTCGAGACCGGGCAGGGCGTTTACAAGAAACACCTTGTGTACCTCAACGACTGGACGATCTACGTTGTGGAGGACGTCAGCGGCGCTTACGTGGACAAGTTCCACTACGAGGTGAATTTCCTGCCGGAGATGATCATTCCGGTTACGGTGACGTCGCATGACTAAATACAGCGACAAGGTTCGGCGCTATTTAGCATGGAGGTATGGCGATGAAGAAAAAGCGTGTCAATCCGCACAGGCGTCCGGCGACACTGGCGGACGTACAAAAGGCAAAGAAAGCCGCACAGAACGAGGCGGTAACAACAGCATGGGCAATCTTTTTCTCGGCGCTGCGGGATAAGGAGGGCTTCGGCTACACACGGCTCCGGCGGGTCTGGGACGAGGTAAACTACCTCGCGGACAGCGTTTCCAAGGGCTATGTGTCGATCGCCGATCTCGAAAAGGAACTCGAAGACTACGGAATCACGTTGAGGTAGGATTATGACAACAAAAGATTGGCTGAACCGCGGGTGGGCACTCGACCGCGAGATTACGGCTTTGGAGAGTGCCAAGCGCCGGGCGTATGACCGCTGTGTGTCGGGCGTGGCATCGGTGAGCGGTGCACCGGGCGGCGGCGGTGCCTCAGATGGCGGCCTGAGCCGCTACGCCGACTTTGCCGCGCAGGTGGACGCCCAGATCGACAAGCTGGTGGGCATCAAGCAGGAGATTGCGGCGGTTATCGCGCAGGTGCCGGATTCGTCGCTGCGTGCGCTGCTGGTACGGCGGTACATGAATTTTGAGAAGTGGGAGGTTATCGCCGTCTGTCTGAACTATTCCCGCAGGCAGGTGACACGGCGGCACGGACAGGCGCTCAAAGAGGTCAGCCGAATCCTTGCCGAGCAGGATGTCCTTTAATGTCCCACTAAGTCATGCTATACTGGTATCATGAAGTTCAGCGGGAATGAAACTTAGGTCCCGCATTTCTCCTGCTTCATAGCATTGGAAACACCTCCGGAAAGGCACTCTTGGAAACAAGGGTGCTTTTTCGTGCCCGAAAGGAAGTGAAACCATGACAAGCAAACAGAAACGGTTCGTCGAGGAATACCTCATCGACCTGTGTGCCACGCAGGCGGCCATCCGTGCAGGATACAGCCCGGAAACCGCCGGGTCTATCGGCTCGGAAAACCTGCACAAACCTGAAATCCGCGCGCGCATTGATGCCGCCATGGCGGAGCTGTCCCGCCGAACGGGTGTCAATCAGGAGCGCGTCATTCGTGAGCTGGCAAAGGTGGCGTTCGTCAACGCTGCCGAGGTGGTGGACTTTGAGAGCGCGAAGCTGCTACCAACCGCTGCGCCTGAGGACACGGCAGCCATCGCCTCGGTCAAGGTCAAGCAGATCCCGACCGATGCCGGCATGGGCATCGAGCGCGAGATCCGCATGGCGGACAAGCTCAAAGCACTCGAGCTGCTCGGCAAGCACCTCGGTATGTTCACCGACAACGTGCACCTGACCGGAGATATGGGGGTGCAGATCGTTGACGACATTCCCGACAGCGGAACAGGTTAAGCTGACCGACGTCATCGCGCCGTCGTTCTACGAGGTGCACCGCGACATCGCCGCAGGCGGGCACACCTACTACAAGCTGGACGGTGGACGAGGTTCCGCAAAGTCTTCGTTCGTTGGTACGGAGATTATTCTTGACATGATGAGGGATGCTCAGGCAGGCAAGATCACCAATGCGGTGGCGTTCCGCCGCTACAAGGAGCAGCTGCATGACAGCGTTTTTGAGCAGCTGCTATGGGCGATCAACAAGCTGGGCGTGGCTCACCTGTGGAAGGAAACGGTGAGCCCGCTGCGGCTCACATACATCCCCACCGGGCAGGTCATCCTGTTCCGGGGCGCTGATAAGGTCAAAAAGGCCAAGTCCATCAAGGTCTCCAAAGGCTATATCAAGTACCTGTGGTTTGAGGAGCTGGATGAGTTTGAGAACCCGGAGAAAATCCGCAGTGTGCGGCAGTCCGTTGTGCGTGGCGGCGAACAATTCACCGTGTTCTTTTCCTACAACCCGCCCAAATCTCAGAGGAATTGGGTGAATAACCCGGCAAACTGGAACAGATCCGACCTGGTCAATCACCACAGCACCTATCTGACCGTGCCGCGTGCATGGCTTGGTGAACAGTTCATCATGGATGCCGAGCACCTGCGCGACACAAACCCGGCTGCCTACGAGCATGAGTATCTCGGCAAGGTGACCGGCTCGGGCGCGGAGGTGTTCGACAACCTGCAAAGCCGCCGCATCACCGACGAGGAGATCAGCCGCTTCGACCGCATCTACAACGGCGTGGACTGGGGCTTCTACCCGGACCCGTGGGCATTCAACCGGATGCACTACGATGCCGCACGCCGCACGCTGTACATCTTCGGGGAGCTGACCCGGTATAAGCAGGGCAACCGCGCAACCGCCGATGCGCTGCTCGCGTTCGGCCTGACCGGTGCTGACCGCATCACGGCGGATTCTGCCGAGCCAAAGTCCGTGCAGGACTACAAGAACTACGGCCTGTTCTGCCGCGGCGCCATCAAGGGACCCGGCAGCGTGGACTACTCGCACAAGTGGCTGCAGTCGCTCCGCCGCATCGTCATTGACCCGGTGCGGTGCCCGGATACCTGGAAGGAGTTCAGCGAGTACGAGTACGAGCGGGGCGCGGACGGCGAGATCACGGCAGGCTATCCCGATGCCAACAACCACCACATTGATGCGGTGCGGTACGGACTGGAACCTGTCTGGAAGAAACGAGGTCAGTGATGTTACAAAGATTTTTAACATGGATTCGAGGTGTTTTCACAAAAATGCTGCATATCAACGATGCAAAACGCTCGCTCAAGGTCGATGTGGCCATCAGCACGGAGATGCAGGCCGCCATTGACCAGTGGGCGATGATGTTCATTGACCGTGCGCCGTGGCTGGACGACACGACCCAGAGCCTCGGCCTGCCTGCCGCCATCGCGGGCGAGATTGCCCGCCTGACGACCGTTGAGCTGGAGAGCAGCATCACCGGCAGCGCACGCGCAGACTACCTGCAGGGCGAGTACGAGCGGGTGCTGAACGAACTCCGCAGTCAGGTCGAAACAGCGGCCGCAGGCGGCGGTCTGGTGTTCAAACCCTATGTGGACGGCGAGCGGATTGCTGTGGACTGTGTTCCGGCGTGGCGCTTTCTGCCGACGGCGTTCAACAGCCGCGGTGAGGTGACGGGCGCGGTGTTCGTCGAGCAGGTGACCAAGGGCAAGACCTACTACACACGCATGGAGCACCACCAGCTGACCGACGACGGCTACACCATCCGCAATCTGGCTTACTCGTCGCTGTCGCAGGGCACGCTCGGCAATCCGTGCAGCCTTGCCGCCGTCGATGAATGGGCAGACCTCGAACCCGAGCTGACCATCCGCTACAAGGACGGCACCGCGCCCGAGGGTGTGCTGTTCGCGTACTTCCGGCTGCCGTTCAGCAACACGGTTGACCCGGAAAGCCCGCTCGGTGTGTCGGTGTACAGCCGCGCCGTCGGGCTGATCCGCGAAGCCGACCGGCAGTACAGCCGCATCCTGTGGGAGTACGAGGGCAGTGAGCTTGCCATCGACGCCAGTCAGGGTGCCTTGCAGGTAAGCGGTCCGGACGGCAGACCGGCAACGCTGCCGCCGCGCAGCAAGCGCCTGTTCCGAGAACTCGCGATCGACCAGGGACAGAGCGGCGATCTGTACAAGGTGTTCAATCCGGCCATCCGCGACACCTCGCTGTTCAACGGACTGGACAAGCTGCTCAAGCGCATCGAGTTCAACTGCAACCTCGCTTACGGCACGCTGTCCGACCCACAGGCTGTGGACAAGACCGCCGAGGAGATCAGGAGCAGCAAGCAGCGCTCCTATTCCGCCGTGTGCGACGTGCAGAGAGCCTTGCAGAGCGCGCTCGAGCACCTTGTCTGGGTGATGGACTTTTACGCCAGCCTGTACAAGCTCGCGCCGATGGGCGAGTACGAGGTCAGCTTCAGCTGGGGCGACGGCGTGCTGCAGGACACCGACAAGGAATATATGCGTCGCAAGGAACTGGTAGACAGTGGCTACCTCTCGCCGGAGAAGCTGCTCGCGTGGTACTTCGGTATCTCGGAGGACGAGGCCAAGGCGTTCATGCCTGCGGCATCGCCGCCGCTGTTCGGGGAGGAGTAAGCCATGCTCACGCCGGAATACCTCCAGCGGCTGCCGGACAGCGTGGTGGAACTCTACGCACAGGCCGAGGCGGACATTCTCGCTGACATGGCACGGCGCATCAACGGCTTTGACCTGTTCATTCCGTCCGCGCAGTACCAGATGGAGCGGCTCGAGGAGATGGGCGCACTCCGCAGGGACATCATTTCCAAGCTGTCCGGTCTGACCGGCAAGAGCCGCAAAGAGATTGCCGCCATCATGCAGGAGGCAGGCGTGGAAACGCTCTCAGCTGATGAGAAGATCTATCAGGCTGCCGGTCTGGTCGGCAAGTCGGAACTCTCGCCTGCGGTGCAGGAGGTGCTGAACGCCGGACTGCAAAAGACGGGCGGCCTGTTCCGCAACCTCACCAGAACGACCGCGAACACGGCCACACGGCAGTTCGAGAACGCGCTCGACCGCGCCTATATGCAGGTGACGAGCGGTGCGTTTGACCCGAACACAGCGGTCAGGAGCGCCATCAAGCACCTTGCACAGCAGGGTGTCGGCGCGATAACCTATCCGAGCGGGCACGTTGACACGCTTGAGGTCGCGGTGCGGCGTGCGCTCGTTACCGGCGTCAACCAGACCTGCCTGCAGATGCAGGAGGCCAGAGCCGACGAACTCGGTTGCGATCTGGTGGAAACCACCGCGCACAGCGGCGCACGACCATCTCACGCCGAGTGGCAGGGACAGGTGTTCAGCCGGTCGGGCAAGAGCCGCAAGTACCCGGATTTCGTGCAGGTGACCGGCTACGGCACCGGCGAGGGGCTTGGCGGCTGGAACTGTTCGCATTCGTTCTACCCGTTCTTCGAGGGGCTACCGAGAACCTACTCGGACAAGCTGCTCGACAGCTACAAGGCGAAGGACTACGAGTATAACGGCAAGAAAATGACCGAGTACGAGGCACTCCAGACCCAGCGCGGCATTGAGCGCAAGCTGAGGCGCTGGAAGCGCGAGAATATCGCCATGAAAGCCGCCGGACAGGATACCACTGAGAGCGCGGTCAAGATCGCCCAGTGGCAGACCGTGCAGAAGGATTTCCTCTCGCAGACCGGACTGAAACGCCAGCGTGACCGGGAGCAGATTGCAGGCTGGAGCCGCAAGGCAGCGGCGCAGGCAAGCGGTTCGGCTCGTTCGGCACAGCACAAGGCCAACCGGTATTTCTCACTCAGCGGTCCGGAGGAAAATCTGCGGGAGTACCTGAAAGAGAAACCAATCATTGACCTGCTGGAACAGCAGGGTGTAGAATACAAGCAGAGGATCAGCGAAAAGGAGATCATCGTTTCTGCCGGTGCGCCGAAGATCGTGAGCGAAAGCGCTCATGCGGTGGAGAACCGTGCGGTCAAGACCGACCGTGCCGACATGACGGCAGAACGCGCACAGTCCTTTGTGGACAGCGCCAAGCTGACCCTGTATCAGCCGGAACGCCAGACCTTGAAATTCATGGCGGAGGATGGCTACGCAGTCCTGAACTTTGACCACAAGCTGGTTACCGCTGTTCCGCAGAAGTGGCGGAAGAAGTACGACGATTATCTGGAGGAGAACCAATGAAAGCACGAGAACCCGCCGAAAGGCACTTTTGTCCGCTATTTCAGCGTGAGATAAGCTGGGGCGGCGCAGGCGGCTGCTATGAGGTGCAGGAAGTCCGAGAGGACAACATGGATGCCGAACTGCTGCCCGAACCGTTTGACCTGAACAAAGCAGATGCCGCGTGCGCGAAATGCGGCTGGTACCGCGTAAGCGAACCGAATACCTAAGCCGCCAAGCGAAAGCAAGGCGGTTTTCTTATACCCAAAACCGCGAACAAGCCGCCGACAAGGCGGTTTTTTCATACCCAAATTCGCCAGTGCCGGGCGTAAACGGGCACACCGCAGGAGGATGCGACCCTCGTAAAAAAGCGTAGCGGAGGAAGGACAACGCATGAAACGCGAATTTCTCGAAGGTCTGGATCTGGGCGAGGGCGCAAAGCTGCCCAAGAGCGCCATTGACGCCATCATGGCCGAGAACGGCCGCGACATCGAGGCAAAGAACAACCAGATCACGACCCTCACCACCGAGCGCGACGGCCTGAAAGAGCAGCTCACCACCGCCAATGACACCATCAAGTCCTACAAGGACATGGACATCGAGGGCGTAAAGGCCAAGGCCGACGAATGGGAATCCAAGTATAACACGGACACCCAGACGCTCAAGGATCAGCTGGCGGCAGCGGAATATGGCTTTGCCGTGAAGGAAGCGACCGCCGCGCTGAAATTCTCCTCGGAGAGCGCAAGGAAAGCCTTTGTGGCCGACCTGACCGCGAAGAAGCTGCCGATTCAGGAGGGCAAACTGCTGGGTCTGGAGGATTTCACCAAGACCTATCAGGAAACCGACCCGAATGCGTTTCTGCCGGAGAACGACGACAAGACCCCGATCGCTACCAAGGGCGGCAGCGGCGGCGGTCCCGCAACCGGCTCGGATGCGCTGCGTGCAGCGTTCGGGCTGACGACTAAGAAGGAGTAATGATTTATGCCTAATGCAATCACTCTCGCGCAGCAGTTTGTGCCGCTGCTCGACGAAACCTATCAGCTGGCCTCGCTGACCGCCGATCTGGACGGCAATGCCGATCTGGTACGCCAGGGCGCGAATGCCAACGAGCTGATCATCCCGATGCTGTCCATGCAGGGTCTGGGCGACTATTCCCGCAACGACGGCTACGTCAAGGGCGATGTAACGCTCACCAACGAAACGGTCAAGTGCAACTTTGACCGCGGCCGTATGTTCACCGTGGATACCATGGACAACCTCGAAACCGCCGGTATCGCGTTCGGTCAGCTGGCGGGCGAGTTCATCCGCACCAAGGTAGCACCCGAGGAGGATGCGTTCCGCTTCGCCCAGTATGCGGGCAAGACCGGCATCTCCAAGGTGGCTGCCGGTGCATCGCTTGCAGACGGTGCAGCCGTTATCGCGGCGTTGCGTGCCGCCATCACCAAGATGGACGAGGACGAGGTGCCCGCAAACGAGCGCTATCTGTACATCACGCCGCTGCTGCTCGGCTATGTGCAGGATATGGACACCACCAAGAGCCGTGAGGTCATGCAGAATTTCGCCAAGGTGGTCAAGGTGCCGCAGAGCCGCTTCTACACTGCCATTGAGCAGAAGTCCGGCAAGACCGGCGAGGAGGCAGGCGGCTACGCCAAGGCCGAGGGCGGCAAGGACATCAACTTCATGATCCTGCACAAGCCTGCGCTGATCCAGTTCTCCAAGCACATCGCGCCCAAGATCATCGAGCCGGGTGCAAACCAGGACGGCGATGCGTATAAGTTCGGCTACCGTCAGGTGGCTATCGCGGACGTGTACAAGAACAAGGTCGCAGGCATCTACCTGCACCACAAGGCAACGTAAGGAGGCCATTATGGGTAAGATCGTAGGTCTGGTGTTCGAGGACGAGCCGGTCTACACCTGTCCGCACTGCGGCAAGGTATACAAGACCGAGGAATCCCTCGAGAAGCACCTGAAGGACAAACACACCGAGCCGGACGGCACTCCGGCACCGTAAGAGAGGAGGCGGGCGCTGTGCTGACAGCGGACTACAAATTCTATACCGAAACCTATCACGGGAAGATGGAACAGGCGGAGTTTGACCGTATGGCTGTGCTGTCGTCCGCCTATCTGGACGAGCTGACCATGGGCCGGACGTCCGGTACGCTGACCGCTGACGTCGAGGAACGCGCAAAGCTGGCGTTCTGCGCCGTGGCGGATGCCTACCTGCTGAATGAGCAGGGCGGCGGTATTGCTTCGGAAACCAACGACGGCGTTTCCGTTACCTATGTGGCGGGCATCAGCAACTCAAAGACCGAGGCCGCAGGCTGTACGAAGCAGCGGCGCTGTTCCTCGGTTCGACCGGCCTGCTGTACAGAGGGGTGAGGTAATGCTCTACTGCAACGATGTTATCACGCTCATCAAGTACGACGGCGAGGGCTACACCGTGAGCACGCTATCCGGTGTGAGCTGGTACGACCGCACCCAGGTCAAGACCGAGAACGCCGGTCTGGTATATGCGAACAGCGTGAAAGTCCGGATTCCGGCGACTGTGCTGAAAGACGGCGCTCCGCTGCCCGAGGTGGGAGATCACCTCATTCACGGCACGCTGCCGGACGGTACAGCGCTCGAACGTCCTGCCGATCTGGCACGGCTGCACGCCCGCAAGGTGATGGCTGTGGCAGACAACCGCCGCGGCGGCATCCCTCATGTGGCGGTGGTGGGACAATGAAACTGAGTATCAGGACCGACATCAAGCCGGAAACCATTCTGCGGGCACGCGGCCTCGGCAGCGACAACGCCGCCCAGAAAATGCTCGCACAGACCGTTGTGCGGCTGTGCGACCCAT
The DNA here is from genome assembly GCF_003481925.1 of Butyricicoccus sp. OF10-2. NCBI lineage: Bacteria > Bacillati > Bacillota > Clostridia > Eubacteriales > Butyricicoccaceae > Butyricicoccus > Butyricicoccus sp. OF10-2. The sequence goes on from NZ_QUMC01000021.1 coordinate 40,697, forward strand.
ATGTGCCGATGAGCAGCGGCTCCGGCGCACATATGAAAACCGCGTATACCATCGCGCCAGACGGCTCAAGCATCACCTACCGAGGGCCGTACGCACACTTCCAGTACGTCGGTGAGGTCATGGTCGGCACACGTTCCGGTTCGCCGTGGGCGAAGTCCGGCGAGAAGAAGGTCGGCGCAGGGCGTGCGCTCAGCTACAACGGCGCACCGATGCGCGGCAGGGACTGGGACAAGCGCATGATGGCCGACAGAGGTGACGAGGTCGTAAAGGCCGTCGCAAGCTATGTAGGAGGCAAAGCCAAATGAGCATCATTGAAGCGGTACGCAAGTACCTGCAAACCTGTCCGCTGCTGAAAGGCGGCACGCTGAACGTGGACTTCCTGCCGCCGGAGGCCGCCACCTACTCGGTGGACGTTGTGCCGGTAAAGCCGGTCCTCAAGGCGTACATGGACGGATCCAGCCAGCGGCAGTTCCTGTTCGTACTGGCGACCCGCACTTATTACGGCGAGTTTGTCCGCCAGCAGCTCGACAACCTGTGCTTTTTCGAGGAGTTTGCCGAGTGGCTGGACAAGCAGAACCGAACCCGTTCGTTCCCCGATCTCGGGGACGGACGAAACGCACGAAAACTGGAGGTCACGACCTCCGGCTATGTTTTCGCACCCGATACGGACACGGCACGGTATCAGATCCAGTGCCGCCTGTCCTATTTCCAGAAAGGAGAACGATAAATGAAACTTTCCGAACTGATGAAGAATCACACGCCGAGCACGAGCTTTGAGGGCTTCGTGACAAACGATGACTTTGTCCTTGCGGTGGACTGCTCCGCCGAAGGCAACGCTGCGAGCGCGGCGGACTACGCCGTGGTGCAGATCGGTGTATCCGGCCTGGATGCACAGCTCAACCCGGTAACGCAGGACAAGCAGTATATCCGCGCAGGCCAGTCCACCACCAAGACCGGCACGCAGCGCAGCTTTGCCGTTTCCGGTGACCGCTATGTGGGCGATGATTTTCAGGACTTTGCACTGTCGCACGCCGTTAAGTACGGCACCGGCAACAGCGTTGTCCGCGACTACGTTTATTTCTGCCTGCTGAACGGTCAGGGCGAGAAGGGCAAGTGCTCCATCATCGTCAACTCGGACGGCGCAGGCGATGCCGGTGAATCTTCGGAGATCGACATCGAGCTGAAGAAGTCCGGCGATGCACCGGCAAGCTACACCTATTCCGCAGCAGGTTAAGGAGGAGTAAAACATGGTTTTCCGCAATATTGAGGTCGATTTTGACATCTACGATGCAGATACCGCCGAGGTGTACGAGGGTGCGGTGCAGACCGTGCTCGAGAGCGCTGTACCCAAGGAGGGCGAATCGCTTGCCGACGGTATCCGCCGTCAGTGCAATACCGTGTTCGCGTTCTTCGACACGCTGTTCGGTGACGGCTTCCACAAGGAGCTGTTCGGTCAGCGCACCAACATGATGGAATGCCTGCAGGCGTTCAAGGAGTTCCTCGAACTCGTTTCCAAGCAGCGTGAGCAGCTGACCGCGCTGACTGCGGAGATCCAGTCCGCGCGGACGGCTGCACCCAACCGTGCTGCCCGCCGTGCTGCACCGCGTCGCCTGCCGTCGTGAACATTCTGACCGAGGAGCTGCCGGTATGTGTGGAGGTGGGCGGCAGGCGCTGTCCCATCCACACCGCGTTCCATGTGTGGGTGCGGTTTGAACTTGCCATGCAGGACGCCGATCTGTCGGACACGGACAAGGTACGGACGGCGCTCGAGCTGTGCTACCCGACCGTTCCGGCCGACCTCGGTGCAGCGCTGGATGCGCTGCTGTGGTTCTATCGCTGCGGCGAGGACAGCCCGAAAGAGGGCAAGGGAAGCGGCGGCACGCATCACAAGAAAGCGTACTGCTTTGAGCAGGATGCGGACTACATTTACGCCGCGTTCCTGTCCTGCTACGGCATCGACCTGACCGACAGCAATATGCACTGGTGGAAATTCCGTGCGCTGTTCCGTGCTCTGCCGCAGGAGTGCGAGCTGGTCAAGATCATGGGCTACCGCACGGCAGACCTCAAGGGAATGCCCAAGGCGCAGAAGAAGTTCTACGAGAAGATGCGGAAACTCTATGCCCTCACGAACAGTCGCAGCGTAGAAAGCGCAATGAGCCTTGCCGAGCGCGACCGGCAGATGCAGGAATACGTTGCACGCCGGTTTAGGGAAGCGGGTGATACCCATTGAGAAAGTAAAAGTAAAATGTCCTTTTTGCGGCTATTCTATGCCGATCCAGTACGAGCCTAAGACCGCCCAGTGCTCCGGTATCTGGGTACGGTGCAAGGGCCGGAAGTGCAAAAAGGAATTTGAAGTGATTATCAACACCAAGTAGCGCCAGAGTGCCGATGGTGTCCCGTAAAAGAGGTGACACTATGGCCGATGGCTCGGTTATTATTGACATTAAGGGCGATTCCAGTGCGTTTCAAAAGACATTAGGCGGACTGGGTTCGCTGGCAGGCGGCGCCCTCAAGGGTGTCGGCACGGCAGTGGGTGCCGCAACGGCTGCTGTCGGCGGTCTGGCTGCGGCGGCCATCAAGGTCGGCAGCGGCTTTGAGAGCAGTATGTCGCAGGTGGCAGCCACCATGGGCATCACGACCGACGAGATCGCAAACGGCAGCGCAGACTTCGAGCTGCTCAGTCAGGCGGCCAAGGATGCCGGCGCTACGACCGCGTTTTCCGCTTCACAGGCCGCCGAGGCGCTCAACTACCTCGCCCTCGCCGGTTACGACGCCCAGACGGCGGCGGACGCTCTGCCCGCTGTCCTAAACCTTGCAGCGGCGGGCGGTATGGATTTAGCATACGCCTCTGACCTGGCAACCGACGCCATGGCGGCGCTCGGCATTGAGGCGTCCAACGAAAACCTGACCAAGTTCGGTGACCAGATGGCGAAAACCGCCAGCAAGGCCAATACCTCGGTCGCACAGCTCGGTGAGGCCATCCTCACCGTCGGCGGCACGGCAAAGAGCCTTGCAGGCGGTACGGTCGAGCTGAACGCTGCACTCGGCGTGCTCGCCAACCGCGGCATCAAGGGCGCAGAGGGTGGTACGGCGCTGCGAAATGTCATCCTGTCGCTGTCCGCGCCGACCGACAAGGCCGCCGATGCGATGAACTCGCTCGGTCTGAACGTCTACGATGCGGCAGGCAATATGCGCCCGCTCAACGAGGTGTTCAAGGACCTCAACAATTCCATGGCGAACATGACCGAGGGCGAAAAGACCAAGGTGCTCAGCGAGATCTTCAACAAGGTTGACCTCAAATCCGCACAGGCGCTGCTTGCGGGCTGCGGTGATGAGTTCGACAACCTTGCGGATGCCATCGCAAACAGCGGCGGCGCCATGCAGGACATGGCAGACACTCAGCTGGACAACCTGCAGGGCGACATCACCATTCTGCAGTCCGGTCTTGAGGGCCTGGGCATTGCCGCCTACGAGAGCATGAACGGTCCGCTGCGCGAGAGCGTGCAGCTTGCCACCAGTATGGTCGGTGAAATCTCGGATGCGTTCAGCGAGGGCGGCATTACCGCCGCTGTGGGCGCGGTCGGTGATGCACTGGCGCAGATGGTGTCCTACATCGCCGGTCTGGCGCCGCAGATGATAAACGCAGGCGTGCAGCTGCTCACCTCGCTTGTCACGGGCATTCAGTCGAATCTTCCGGCGCTGGTGACGAGCGCACTGGGCATTGTGAACGCTCTGGTGAACGGCATTGCGACCGTCCTGCCGCTGCTGGCGACAACAGCAGTGCAGATCATCACCGCGCTGGCGAACGGTCTGGGTACGGCTCTGCCGACGCTGCTGCCCATCGCGGCACAGGCCATCAACGAACTGGTGCAGGGACTTGTTGCAAACATTCCCACGCTGGTGGCATCGGCGGGCACGCTGCTGAACGGCTTTATCGAGGGCGTTTTAGCAGTGCTGCCGACACTGGTCGAAGCAGCCATCACGCTCATCGAGGGACTGGCGGAGGGTCTGATTGCCGCAATCCCGGTGCTGGTGGCCGCTGTACCGACCATCATTGACGGTCTGGTGTCCGTTCTGGTCAGCGCCGTGCCGCAGATCGTGCAGGCCGGTATCACACTGCTGGTAGCACTCGTGCAGGCGCTGCCGACCATCATCTCGACGATTACAGCCGCACTGCCGCAGATCATCAACAGCATCGTGACAACACTCGTCAGCAACGTGCCGCAGATCGTGCAGGCCGGTATCACACTGCTGGTAGCACTCATTCAGGCATTGCCGACGATTATTTCGACCATCACGGCAGCCTTGCCGCAGATTATCACGGCTGTTGTCAGCACACTGGTTTCCAACGCGCCGCAGATTGCAAGCGCCGGTGTGCAGCTGCTTGTGGCGCTCGTCCGCAACCTGCCGACCATTATCAGCACCATCGTTGCCGCTGTGCCGCAAATTGTTTCCGCGATCGTCAGCGCGTTCCGGGGTCTGATGGGTTCGATCACGTCCATCGGCGTACAGATTGCACAGGGTGTCTGGCAGGGTATTTCCTCGATGGCAGGCTGGCTCAGAAGCAAGGTCAGCAGTTTCTTCTCCGGCATCGTGAACAGCGTTAAGGGTCTGCTGAAGATTCACAGCCCGTCCAAGGTGTTCGCCGAGATCGGCAAGTTTACCATGCTCGGCTTTGCCGCCGGTATGGAGAAAACGCAGGACACTGTACTCAAAACCGCCGAACGGTTGAACAACGCGCTTGTCAAGCAGGAGGAGGATCTCCAGCAGCAGCTCACCGATATGGAAGTTGCCGCGACTAAGCGCAAGGAGGCCGAGAGCGAAAAGGCGTATCAGGATTCTCTGAACGAGAAGTACGCCAAGCTGAAAAAGGCATCCAAGGAAAACGAACAGCAGATTCTTAACGAGATTGCCGAGCTCAAGGAAAAGCACGCCAAGGAACAGTTGGAAAAGGACGAGGCGAACCAGAAAACGGCACTCCAGACCCAGCTGAAAGCCGTGCAGAAGTACCGCGATGAGTACGAGAAAGCGCTCGATGAGATCGAGAAGCGGCAGGACAAGTTTGCTGAGAAACTGGCCGACTACGGCGACCTGTTCGAGAAGACGAGCGGCAAGTTGGGCAACAGCTTCAAGATTCGCGACCTGCAGGACGACATCGACCAGATCAACGCCTTTGGCGATGCACTGCAGGCGCTTAAGGAACGCGACATTCCGGAGGAGCTGCTCTCCGGCATTGCGGACATGAGCCTCGACGACGGTCTGGCGTACAGCCAGAAACTGCTGCAAATGACTGAGGAGCAGTACAACGCCTACATCGTCAAGTGGCAGGAAAAGCAGGCTGCTGCGCAGAGAGTTGCCGCGCAGTTCTATCAGGACCAGCGCACGACACTCCAGAACGATTTTATCGATCGGCTGCCCGAGGATTTAGGCGTGCTGACCGATCAGCTGGAGGACGTCGGCGTTGATGCAATGATGGGCTTTAACGAGGGTCTGGCGGAGGCGGGCAAGACCGCGATCGCAACCGCGCGTTCCATCGCCAACGCCATCATCCGCGAGATGCAGCGTGCCATGGACATCCACAGCCCGTCCCGCAAGATGCGCGATCTGGTCGGCGTACCGACCGCGCAGGGCTTTATCGTCGGTTTCGAGGGCGAGCTGGACGGCTGGGGGCGCAAGATGCAGAACGCCGTTGCCGCAGAAACCGGCAAAATCAGCGTAGCCGCAGCCGCTCAGAGCGAGGGCAGAGCCGCCGCTGGCGGTGTCACCCGTGAGGTGCACAACAGCACGAAAACGGTCGAGAAGGTCGCCCGCATCGAGGGGGACGGCGTGACCGGTGAGCTGGTCCGTATGCTCGGCCTGCGGCTCAAGGAAGAAGATAACCGCGTAGGCGATACACTGGAGGATTGAGCATGAATATCAAACTGAACGGCACCGTCTACGCGGTCGGTGTGGCTTCGGTGTCGCGCACGCTGCGGCGCACGGAGAAATACCGTGTGACAACCGAGGACGGCCGCACCCATCGAGAGGTGCAGGCCACCTACATGGATTTCGCGCTGAACCTCGGCAGCTTCGGTGCGGCAGAGTACGACCGATTGATGGCGCTGCTGCGCTCGACGACCGACGATATTGCCGTAGAGCTGCCGAGCAGCCACACCGGCACGGAAACCTATGTCGGCGCATTCGACAGCGTTTCCGACGAGATCATCACCGAGGACGAGGACGGCGTTCTGTGGGACAACCTCACGCTGTCCTTTACCGGCACCGAGCCGCTGGGGGTGTAGCCGATGAAAACGACCTGTGAGTTCCGGTTCGGGTTCTGGGACGTAACGGCGAGAGGGGACGCGCACTTTGCCGTGTCGCAGAATCAGGACTATGCCCGTATCGAGGACATCAACGCGGAGGACCCGATCGTGTTCCCGAATGTCGCCACACTCGAGCCGGATTTCGGCTTTCCGCTGGACGGCTCGAAGGAGTGGCTGCCGGATAACGCCCGCCTGACACAGTGGGGATGGTGGAGCACCGACCTATCCGGCGGCGACCTGACCTTTTCCAACCCGCCCACGCTGACCGTCACGTTCTACAACGAGGACGGCACGCCGACACCGCACAGCAGTGCCGGTATTACGTTCACATTCGTTGCCACGCTGCCTAAGACCGTGAACATCAAATGGTACGGCTATGATGGCGGCCTGCTGGCTGACAAGGACTTCACGCCTGATCGATTCGATTATTTCTGCGACTGGCAGGTTGAGGACTACTACAAGGTGGTCGTGACAGTGAAATCCATGAAGTACGCGCACCGGTTTTTCCGTGCCTCGAGTATCCTGTTCGGTGTGCTTGAGATTCTGGACGATGCGCGTGTTACCTCGGCAAATCTCACAGAGGAGATCAGTCCGGTGGCGCTCACGCTGCCGATCAACAAGGCGGAGGTGTCGTTCTATACGCCGAACAGCCGGTTTGCTCTGCTCGATCCGGCAGGCGCGTATCGCCTGTTTCAGTGGAAGCAGGAGCTGACCGCCTACAAGACCGTGGACAGCACGCGCACCATGCTCGGCAAGTATTATCTGCAGGAAGCAACCGGCACGGTGGATGCGGTGACCGCACTCTCGTGCGTGGATATGATCGGAGTGCTGGATACCGTTGAGTACAAAGGCGGTATCTACGAGAAAACGCTGGTCAGCGACCTGCTGGACGATATTCTCACGCCGGAGAACGTGGAGTTTGCACTCGACAAGGCGTTTGACGGTGTGACACTCACCGGCTACCTTGCCATTGGCTCCAAGCGGACGGCGCTGCAGCAGATCGCGTTTGCAATCGGTGCGGTGGTCGATACGGCACGGACGGAAATCGTGCGGTTCTATCCGGCACCGAGCGAAATTACCAAGACCATCACACCGGAACGGAAGATCGTCGGGCACAAAATTACGATGGAGGCGCTTGTCACGCAGGTGGACATCACCGCGCACCAGTACACGCTCATCACGGACGAGGTGAAGGAGCTGAACAAGGCGACCTTTGAGGTCGGGGAGCATACGGTCACGTTTTCCTCGCCGGTTTCGGTGACTTCGGTTTCCGGTGCGGCTATCGTGGAGAAGCACCCGAACTACTGCATTGTGAACGTCACCAAGGCCGGAGAGGTCATTCTGTCCGGTTACGGGTACGAGGACACGAAGACGGTTTACACGGTCAAGACCGAACCGCTGCCTGCCGGTGCCAAGGCCAGTGCAAAGAGCGTCACGAGCGCCACACTGGTTGACCCGGGCAAAGCGCAGGACGTCGCCCGGCGGCTGTACGACTATTATCAGCTGCGCTATACCGACGAGGGACAGATCCTGCCCGGACAGGAGCAGGCCGCAGAGCGGGCAGAGGTGTCCAGTCTGGGCGGGCGCACGCTGACCGGCTATATCCAGCGCGTTGTGACCGACCTGTCCGGCGGCGGTCTGGAAACCATTACGCTGAGAGGACGGTAACGCATGAGTATTATCGACACGCTTATCACAAACCGCACCCGGGGCGATTACTACAACATTACCGACCTCAACCGTGTCGGGCAGGCCATGCGGTACGTTGCCGCACGGCTGCGTGCCTGCGGCTTTGATGTGGTAGTCACGCCGCGGACGGACTGGGTGTGGACGGACAGAGCCACACCGGCAGCCGCCAAGCGGTACCTGAACAATCTGCGGCTTATCCGCAAGGCACTTGTGCTGTTCGCGAGCACGCCGAACGTACCGAGCGGCAAGCGGCCGTTCACGCTGATGAGGCCAATGACATTGAGAAAATTCTGATCGACGCAGAGGACATGGTGCAGCGCACGATGCAGTGCTGGTACTTCTGCGGCGATCTGTACGCCGGGGAGGTGTGAAATGAGAGCAAGACAAGCCTGAATCCGGGCCGTATCAAGCTGACGTTTGAGGACGGCTCGACCAAATACGCCGTCATGGAGCGTGCGGACAATCCTGTTGTCGAGGGTGATCCGCTCAATCCGTACACGCTGCTGAAAGATGAAACATGCACCATGCTCGGCGGCGATCCTGAAACCATGGTGCCGGACGATGCATTTCAGATGCTCGCGGCGCTTGCGGCCAGCGGCGGCGGTTCCGGTGACGTTGGCGAGCTGGAGGACACCGCCTTTGTGGTCGGCACGTTTACCAACAGCGGCGCGGGTTGGAATACGTTCAAGTTTCGTCAGCCGTTTGAGGGCGTGCCAAACGTCGTGTGCCAAGCCGAAGCCTTTGACGGTATCGTGCAGGTGCAGAACGTGACAAAGGACGGCTTCCAGTATTGCTTGCGGACACAGGCAAGCGGAACGTACTACGTCGGCGCAAGCACCGGAACCACGCCGTCCCACTCGGCGGCAACGCTCGTGACTGGCACGACAACGACGGCAACCGCCGTGAAAATTAACTATATTGCAGTCGAATTTGGAGGTGAACGGTAATGTTAGGCGTAAATCAGCTTGACTTTATCAACTATTGCAATGCCCTGAAAGGCAACTATCGCAAGGGCGTACACAAGATGGAAACACTGCTCGAAAATCCGACCCACGCGAAAGAGTTTGCAAGCAATCTCGGCGGTGTGTCTGTCGTGCTGGGTACGCCGGTAGGCAAGGAGGACCGCAACAGTGAAACACTGCGCTCTATGCTGCTGGCCAGCGATGTGGCGAACGATGCCGTCTATACATGGATGGGTCAGTATTACGAGTTCGACAGCTGGGATGAGCTGCTCGGCGATGAGGATCGCTGCAAGGCGATGATGGCGAACGAACTGCTGTGGCGTGCGCTGTCTGCCAGCGGCGTGGCGATGGGCAAGACCGTGGCAACGCTCGCGGGCCTGTCCTGCAGCGCGTATGACGATATGAGCGCGGTCGCTGCATCTTCGACCGCTATGACGGCTATTGCATCGTCCCAGACCGCTATGGCGGCTATCTTCCGAAGCAGCACCGCTATGACGGCCGTACAGAACAATGCCTCTGCGTGGGCAATCTTTAGCAACGCAAGCAGCGCTGTAATGGGTAAGACTGTAGCAGAGCTGGCCGGACTGAATCCGAGCGGCTATGCGGACATGAACGCGATTGCATCGTCTTCGACCGCTATGGCGGCTATTGCCACATCAAGCACGGCAATGTCTGCGATTTCGGCTTCTACCACGGCTATTAACGCCCTCAAGGCATCGCCGTTGTTGGTTGCTAAAACAAAGTCCGGGAATAATTGGACTACGGAAACGGTTCGATCTGGTCGAGGTATTGCGGTTTATATCTATGGCGCCAGTGTTAGCGGAGGTAATGGTTGGGTCAAAACGGATAATGTTCAGACTACGTTTTCCTCTAACGGAACTAACCAGAATCTGCTCAAAGCGTTTCAAACTTCGCTCTCTGTATACTGGTATCAAAACAGCTCTACATTGTACTATATCCCCTGCTAAAAGGCTCTTATTAGGTACGCATTAACATTCTAATGCGCACGCAACCGCTGCGATAACGCCGTATTCACCGACTTTCTCGGTTGTTTTGTAGTATTAAGCCGTAACATTCAGCTAAAACAGGCTCATAAGCGCCTATATAGAGCTGAGTGGTACGTCTTAGAATGTTAATACGCAGTAAAATACTACTTGGCAAAGGCGAAAATACCGCAGCAGTAAGCGTCGCCGTTCTCGGTAAATGTGCAGCCGCCAATGCAGATATATTTAGCTTGTACGCCGCCAGTAGTGTAGTCGTCGGTGCTTTGACCGCCACCGGCTCTCGTGCTGATACTGCCTGCCGTAGTTTTCGTCTGAAGATGTGCAACGGTACCGGTAACGGAATTTCCGTTGCTCCATGCACCGATTTTCTTGCACAAGAATACAGATTCATTTGCGGTCGCGGTAGTATCGGTATTGCCGCCGGAAATAGCGCGTTTAGCTCCAGAATCAATATTGTCGAACTTCTGGCTGAAATAAGTGCTGTTTCCAACGGTAGAAAGCAATTTATCGTAATTACTCTGTAAATACGAACTTCCGGCAAGTTGAGTGCGTGCTGTACTGTTCTTCAGTGCCGCATTGAACGCCAATGCAGACGAGCATACCGCCGTCATAGCGGTCTGGGATGCAGCTACCGCTGCCATGTTGGCATAGTCTGCCGGCTTCAGACCGGCAGCGCCGACAGCATACTTTGCAGTTGCCATGTCGGATGCTGCGATTGCGTCCTTCGCTACCTGCGACTTCTCGATAGCCGCCCTAGCGGTCTGGGACGAAGCCACAGCCGTCATAGCGGTCTGGGACGAAGCCACGGCCGCCATAGCGGTCGAAGACGACACCACAGTGTTAAGTGCAGATGCGTTGTTGATAACAGCGGTAAGTGCAGTCTTGTTATTTGCTACCGCCGCCATAGCGGTCTGGGACGAAGCCACAGCCGTCATAGCGGTCGAGGACGACACTACAGCGTTGAGTGCTGTACTGTTGTTAATTACCGCCGCCATAGCGGTCTAATGCGCACAAAAACGCCCTGATTTTCGGGTTTCGTGTATAATGAAAGATACACCAAATCCGAAAGGGGATACACGTTATGAACGCAAAAACAGAACTCGCAAAGCGGCTTTCCGAAACTTTTTCCGGAGGTATGCCTGTGACCGCCGAAGCGCTCGCCGCGATCTTAAAGGACTATTCTATCACGAAAGAATCGGACGAACAGCGCAGCGATCTGCACCGCAGGATCAAGTATTATCTGGGCGCGAAACGCATTGACGGCTTATCCGACAAGACCCTGGGGAACTACCGCTGCAACCTCGAAATGTTTGCCGCCAGGGTGAACAAGAGCGCTGCCAAGGTAACGACTGACGACATCCGCGGCTATATTTCGTACCTCGATGAAACGCGCCACCTGAAAGACACGTCGCTGCAAACGCACATCAACACACTGCGTGCGTTTTTCGGGTGGCTTCATGTCGAGGAGAAGATCAAGAAGAACCCGATGAGCAAGATCAAGTCCTTGAAATTGGACAAGAAGGGCGCCCGCCAGGCGCTGACCGTCGAAGAACTGGAACGCCTGCGCGATGCCTGCAAGACGTACCGGGAGAAAGCGCTGATCGAGTTCCTTGTGTCTACCGGCTGCCGCTTGAGCGAAGTCGCGCAGCTGCGTGCGGCGGATCTCAATCTCGCAGATCGGTCGGTGCAGGTCACCGGCAAGGGCGACAAAGACCGTGTGGTGTACTTCTCGGTTCGCGCACGCCTGATGATTGAGGAGTACATGATGCAGCGCAAGGGCGGTGACGGTCTGTTTGTTTCTAGCAAATCGCCGTATGAGCCGCTCAAGCCGCGTGCCATTCAGCGCATCGTCCACAGCCTGAGCGAGCGCGCCGGACTGGAGGGCAGGGTACACCCGCATCTGCTCCGGCACACGTTTGCGACCCATGCGCTCAACGGCGGCATGGACGTAACCGTCATCCAGCGGCTGCTCGGTCACGAGGACATTGCAACGACACAGATCTACGCCGAACTGAACGAGGAAGGTGTACGGCATCAATACAATAAGTATGTGGCGAACTGACCACAGAAAGGGGTAACCATGAAAGTAAATGACATCAAAGCTCTGGACTACCGGACCGACGGCGACCTGCTGACGATCCCGTTTGCGGATACGTCGGTCGAGGCCGTGCTTGCACTGGATTCCGCTGTTCTCACGGTCAAAACCGACGACGGCGACACGGTGGAAGTGCTTGCCGGCTACGCGTTGCGTTCGGTCACGGTGGACGCGAAGGACCCGACCAGTGTGACGGCTGTTCTCACCCGTGCGGTGGACGGCACAGCGGCGGCACTGGACGCGCTCACGGCGCAGCTGACGCAGAGCGAGAAGGAGAACAAGCTGCTCAAGGCGCAGGTCAACGCCGCGACCGAGCGCAGCGATTTTATCGAGGACTGCATCGCAGAGATGGCCGTTCAGGTCTACAGCGATGAAGTTTAATATTCTACATTCATTAGAAAGGTTGGTAAGTATGATGGCAATGTTTTTCGCACAGAGAGTGATCCTCGGCAAGACGAAGTTCGACGAGGTGCCCAAGGCACTCAAGACCAAGGTAGCGGAGATCCTGCTCGACAGCGGTCTGCCTGAGCTGGTACCGTCCGAGTTCGGCGGCACGGCTGACGACGTGGAGGCGAAGTAAGGAGGAGCGCATGGACGCTGTACACATTAAAAACTGCGTGCTTGCGGCGTTTGCGGCGGTGGGAACCGTCGCAGCGCAGGCACTGGGAGGTTGGGACGCTGCTATGCAGGTATTAGTGGCCTTGATGGCCGCAGATTATTTGACCGGTGTTCTGGTAGCAGCCGTCTGGCAGCGTTCCCGCAAGACGGAGAGCGGCGCACTGGACAGCAAGGCCGGTTACATTGGTCTGCTCAAGAAGGGCATGATTCTGCTGGTCGTGTGGCTGGGCGTGCTGCTCGACAATGCACTTGGGGAAACGTACATCCGCATGGCAGTTATGCTGTTCTTCGTCGGCAATGAGGGATTGAGTCTGTTAGAGAACCTCGGCCTGATGGGCGTACCGTTCCCGGCGTTCCTCGAGCGAGCACTCGAGGCTCTGCGTGAGCAGGGCGACAACGGAAAGGGTGGTAGTAATGCAAATCCATGACGCAAACTTAAAGCACAACGGCAACTGGTCGTACCGCAACAGTACGTCCGAAATTATCCTGCACCACGCCGAGGCAAGCCACGCATCGGTTGAAGATATCAACCAGTGGCACCTTGAGCGCGGATGGGCAGGTATCGGTTACAACTACTATGTCCGTAAGGACGGTACCATCTGGCGCGGCCGTCCTGAATGGGCTGTTGGTGCCCATGCAAAGGGCCACAACGACAAGTCCATCGGTATATGTTGTGAGGGCGCTTACATGGTGGAAACCATGCCCGCCGCACAGCTGGCTGCGCTCAAGGACCTCATCCGCGACATCATGAGCCGCTACGGCAAGCTCAAGCTGCTCCGTCACAAGGATGTCAACGAAACCGACTGTCCGGGTGTCAATTTCCCCTGGGCAGAGGTGCAGAAGTATGCCGAGCCTGAGAAGAAAGAGGAGGACAAGATCGTGGTCGAGAAGAAGAACATCATGCTCAACGGCAAGACGTACACCTGCGAGTGCATCACCAAGGATGAGGTAAACTACATCAAGATGCGCTCTCTGGAGCAGGCAGGCTTTGCGGTCAGCTACGATGCAATCCGTAAACTGCCGAGCATTACCGCACCGCAGTGCCGCACGTTCGTTCCGGACGGTACCGCCGAGGTGCAGGCCGCCATCGACACTGTGCAGGAGGTTGCCGGTCTGGAGGAGCAGACCATCGAGTATCTGCTGCGGTACCAGTACGGCGAACAGCTGATCCGCAAGCTGGCCGAGGCGATGGAGAAGTAACTCGACTGTGCCGGGAATCTGACGACAAATTGACGACACGAGGGCATAAAAAGGTACGAGAAAGTGCAAAAGTCAACTTTCCAAAATACACGATTTTGGAACTTGCGTGCGTTTCAAAAACGCGAAAGCGTGCGTTTAATGTGCGATTTGTGTCGATTTTTGCGAGAATTGAATACCACGCAGTTTAGCGCCTTGCGGAGAAGTACGGTCTCAAAGCAGCTCGTCGCGCTCCGCAGTTCTCCAAGCGCTAATCTACAGCTTAATAATGCTAAAAAAGTCCGGAAATACACCATTTTCCGGGCTTTTCTATATCCAAAATTCTGTCTGGCCTGTTCGGTTTTGATGGAATTTGAACGTAAATTTATGGGTTTATAGTGGCCAAATTACTGGTGGACAAGCCCATTCTGACCTCTTATGGGTTAAATTACTGGTGGACAATAGGAGAAAATGATGTCCAATTTTGCCGTCAACGGACGAACACATACTTGACTGATTTACATAGAGCCTTGGCTCATTCTTTGAAAACGAGAATGGGTCGAGGCTCTATTTTTTTCGCCCGAAATCCGGCGAGACAAATACGAGCAGGAGGTAACAGGTATGACGGATTTCAATCAGAAGACCCATGACACCGATGTGGGCAGTCATGGCGGACAGTTGAGGCAGATGATGGAGGTGTTTGAGAACCAGGAGTTTGGTTCGATCCGGTTGTTACAGGAGGCGGGCAAGACCTTCTTTTGTGCAAGCGATGTGGCAAAAGCGTTGGGGTATGTGAATCCCTACGCCGCTGTGAAGCGCCATTGCAGAGGCCCCCTAACGAAACGCGAGGGGGGCGTTCAGAAGGTGAATCAGTATGGAGGTGCTGGAGAGCAGGTCGTTGAAATTTCCTTTATCACAGAAGGCGATGTTTACAGGCTGATCGTTCACAGCAAACTGCCATCGGCAGAACGATTTGAACACTGGGTGTTTGATGAAGTTCTCCCTTCCATCCGCAAGCATGGTGTGTATATGAGCGATTCCATTTTGGATCAGGTGATTCAGCATCCGGATGTCATCTACACTCTGGCGCAGGAGCTTGTAGCGAGAGAGAGCAGCTTGAGGGTATCCGTAAACAACTGGATCCGGCGCAGCCAAGGCAGACTACTTCGACACCTTTGTGAACTCGGAGGATTGCACCTGCATCCGGAATTTCTGTCAGGAAATCGGAATCCCGGAGAAGACGGCAGTGGCTCTCTTACTGGATCATCGCTATCTGTATCGTAGTCCAAGCGGCTGGTTGATGCCTTTTGCAGACAAATCTGCAAGGGGCTATTTTATTGTCCGGGATTGCTACGGCAGAAGCGGAAAACTGGTACAGCAGACGAGAGTGACCTGCAAGGGAAAGAATCATCTCTTCAAGTTGTTTAAGAAATGGGGTGTGATCGAATGACGCTTTTTACAGAGGGACGACTTCAGGCATTTGAACGCATGATGCAGGATACCGGCAAATACCATCGCCGGGAGGACAGCGAAGATTGTCCGCGTAAATGTCCAAAGAAAAAAGCGGAGCCTGCGAAAAAGGGTGGTGAGCACCATGCCGGTATTCAGGGTTGAGAAAAACAGCAATTACACAACGATGTGCAATTACCACCTGCGGGATCAGGGTCTCAGCCTGAAAGGAAAAGGACTTCTCTCTATGCTGCTCAGTTTGCCGGACACATGGAACTATTCGGTACGGGGATTATCTTCGATTACGCCGGACGGCGTAGATGGAGTGCTTACGGCTCTGAAAGGGCTGGAGCGTCTTGGGTATCTGGAAAGGAACCAGCAGCGTGAGAGCAACGGTCGGATGGGCAGAGCAGAGTATGTGATTTATGAGATGCCGAGGAAAAAGCCGTGTTCGGAATCACCGTGTACGGAAAAGCCGTATACGGTAATCCGGATACGGACACACCGGTTACGGAAAATCCCGCGCAATTAAGTACTAATAGAACAAGTACTGAAACAATCAATAAAAGAGAGAAGAAGGAAATCCAGCACCGGTATAGATCATATGAAAATGTCCTTCTCTCTGACACAGAATACGGAAAGCTCCGGCAGGAGTTTCCAGGTGATTATCAGATGCGGGTGGAACGGCTCTCTGAGTATATGGCCTCCACCGGCAAAAGCTACAAAAATCACCTTGCCACAATCCGGAGCTGGGCAAAGAGAGAAAAGCCGAAGTATAACCCGGCAGACTACACATTTGAGGAAGGAGACAGCCTATGAGCGATA
Organism: Butyricicoccus sp. OF10-2; assembly: GCF_003481925.1. Taxonomy (NCBI): domain Bacteria; kingdom Bacillati; phylum Bacillota; class Clostridia; order Eubacteriales; family Butyricicoccaceae; genus Butyricicoccus; species Butyricicoccus sp. OF10-2. The sequence continues at coordinate 56,817 of NZ_QUMC01000021.1, forward strand.
TGGTGCCCGAAGTTTTGAATGCGGCGTTGGATTCGTTCTTTACGCCGAAAGAACCCGGAGAGCAGGAATACCAGGGCGAGGATGGTCTGCTGTATTGTCGGAGCTGCCACACGCCGGTGCAGTGCAGGGTAAAGCTCTGGGGCAGAGACAAGATTGTTCCCTGCCTTTGCAGATGCCAGCAGGAAGCGATGGCGGAGAAGAAACGCCAGGATGAGCTGCTGGAGCGGCAGCGTAAAATCAGGCAACTGAAAGCAACTGGGATTCAGGAAAAGCATCTTCTGGAATGGAATTTTGCCGTTGCAGAGGACAATAAGGATATCCAGATGGCAAAACGCTATGTGGAGCAGTGGAAAAAGGTCAAGGCTGAAAACCTTGGCCTTTTGTTATGGGGAGATGTCGGAACCGGAAAGTCCTTTGTGACGGCATGTATTGCCAATGCGCTGCTGGAACAGGGAATTTCGGTTTTGATGACGAACTTCTCCAAAATCCTGAACCAGATGGGAGCCATGTATTCGGAAGAACGATATCGGTATATCGCTTCGTTTTCCAACTATTCTTTGTTGATTCTGGATGATCTTGGGGTTGAGCGCAGCACCGAATATGCGTTGGAGCAGGTTTATGCTGTCATTGATGAGCGGTACAAGTCCGGGCTTCCGGTCATTATCACAACCAATCTAAAGATTGCAGAAATCCGCAATCCGCAGGATGTGACATACGCCCGGATTTACAGCAGGATTCTGGAAATGTGTACGCCGGTGCGAATCAGCGGAGAGGACCGCAGAAAGAGCATTGGAAAAGAAAAACAGCAGGTCGTTAAGGAGGTACTTGATCTATGAAGTGCAAGGTAAAAAAGGCGTTTTTCGCAGGTAAGAATGACATCTATCACCGCTGGAAGGAGGTTAAGAAGCTGAATGGCAAAAGCAAAAACCAGTATTACAACAGAAAACCGCAGTGGCTCAGCTGCCGACGCTGCGGCTAAGGAGCAGCGGACGGAGATGCCGCTTTCTGACCTGCATCCCTTTGAAGGGCATCCCTTTAAGGTGCTGGACGATGAGCTGATGGAACAGACCGTGGAGAGTATCAGGCAGATTGGTGTAGTATCACCGCTGATTGTACGGCCTGACCCGGAAGGCGGATTTGAAATTCTTTCGGGACACCGTAGGCTTCATGCAGCACAGCTGGCAGGTTTGGAGACAGTGCCGGTCATCGTCAAGGAAATGGATGATGATGCGGCAATCATCTTTATGGTGGACAGCAACTTGCAGCGGGAAAATATCCTTCCCAGTGAGAGAGCTTTTTCTTACAAGATGAAGTTGGAGGCAATGAAACATCAGGGTCAGAGAAAAGATTTGACTTCGGAGCAATTTGCACCGAAGTTGTCTACGGAGATTATTGGTGAAGCTGTTGGAATGAGTAAGGATACGGTTAAACGCTATATCCGCCTTACCAACCTGATTCCTGAAATTTTGGATATGGTGGATGAGAAGAAAATCGCCTTCAATCCGGCGGTAGAGTTGTCTTACCTGAAAGCGTCCGAACAAAAAGAATTTCTGGAGGCAATGGACTATGCACAGGCATCTCCATCCCTGTCGCAGGCGCAGCGGCTGAAAAAGCTCTCGCAGGAGGGCGGCTGCAACTTGGATGCCATGTGTGAAGTGATGAATGAAATCAAAAAGGATGAGCTTGACCATGTGACGATTAAAAACGAGGTTCTTCGGAAGTATTTCCCGAAATCCTATACGCCGAAGCAAATGCAGGACACGATTATCCGGCTGCTGGAAAAGTGGCAGCGAAGTAAACAACGAGATATGGAACGATAAGAAGGAGATTTTTATGATGATGAACTTTAAGAAGAATCAGAACAACGCGGTGTGCAGCATGGACTGTAAGAACTGCCCCAACGGTGCAGCGCAGCCGAATCCGATGGATGATCCCATGTTTGAGAAGTCCATTGCGATGCTTCATAACTGGTTGATGCTGGAGGCAATCCGTGAAGATCACCCGAAGGAGCGCATTGTAATGGTGCTCCTGCCGGGGGCAGGCGGCGAACTTCTGACCGAGGACGGCAGTCGAGATATCTTTGAGGATGTTTATGATGAGATGGAGGCTGATCTGGTGGCAGATGGGGAACTGCTTCTCCATTATGATAAGAGCGATGTGATCGAGACTGACAGAACCCGCTATCTGCTGGGAGCTGCGGAAGTTTCGGAAATCGACCAGAACGGCAACGAATGCAGCATCAATCTGTTTACGCTGGAGCGCACCATCGACTATGTGAGCGAAAACCTGACGGTGGTTTCCATTGGCGGCGAGCTGGTTCCGGCACTGCGCTTGATCTAAGGAGGAGCCTATGAAGAAATTCGATGTGGAGATTACGGAAACTCTCCAAAGAAAGGTTTCTGTGGAAGCTGCCTCACAGGAAGACGCGGAACGCATGGTGATGCAGGCATGGAACAATCGGGACTATGTTCTGGATTCCGGCGATTTCACCAGCGTGGACTTAAAGACTGTGGGAGAACATGAACTGGCGGAGAACAGAACAATGGATGTGCTGCTGGTGCAGCCCAACGCCTACCCGAAGAAAATCAGTGTTGGCACGGAACTGGAAGATTTGCAGACTATGGTCGGCGGCGATATTGAAGTGACCTATCCTTTCGAGGATGAAGTGGCCGTTATTCTGAATGAATCCGGCAAAATCAATGGCCTGCCACTGAACCGTGCGATTTACACCGAAGACGGGGATATGCAGGACATTTATGCCGGTGATTTTCTGGTGGTTGGGCTGACAGAGGATGACTTTGGTTCTCTGACTTCGGAGCAGATGCAGAAATTTGAGGAACAGTTCCATCAGCCCAGATGTTCGTTCGCATGGGGCGCAGCATCATGGCGATTCCGGTTCCGGATGACATGGTGAAGAAGATGGAGGAAAAGGCTGCGAAGCCTTTGGAAAAGAGCAAGCCGGCACCGGACCGGGACAGTTTGTAAGGAAGGAGGCGGAGATTCATGCAGGAAGAAGTTGAAAATCGTACCGTCAATCTGGCAATCAGTACCACGAAACTGACCTTTCGCACCATCGTGAATGGATATAATGCGTGGAAACGACACCATCAGGCGAAGGTGGCTCAGAAAACAGCGCAGCTGCCGATTGGAAAGCAGAGCATCAAAGAGCTGATCGGTCAGAATCAGGGAGTCAGCAGTATTCCCATTGAGAAAACGGATTTGAAAGGCTTTGAACAGGTGGCGCGGAAATACGGTGTAGATGCAGGACTTCCAGCTCGGAAACTCTCTGCTTTGCTGTGGCAAGGCGTGTCCGCTGTTTCCTGACCTCTGCCGTCTGCTGGCTGGACTGTGCTTCCTGCACCACACGGACAAACTCGGCTCCGTCATGCTTGGCATATTCTGCAATGGCTTTCAGCATTTCAGAGACAAGGGACAGTACCACATCTTCATTGATACGGTGCTGGGTCTTGCAGAGTGTCCCGCAAGGAACTTTTGTGTACTGTGAGCAGGTGTATTGAGAAATGCGCTTGCCGTTGTTGGTGCGGTGGACATACATCTTGCCGCCGCAATCGGCACAATAAAGCAAGCCTGTGAGGGGAGCTGCTTCGCCCCAGCCGTCCGGGTAGCGTCTGACATTCCCACGGATTTTCTGCACAAGGTCAAAGGTCTGCTGGTCAATGATAGGTTCATGGGTATTCTCGAAAATTGTCCATTCGTCCTCCGGGACATAATGGCTTTTCTTGTCCTTGAAGTGCTTTCGGGTCTTAAAATTGATGGTGTGTCCCAGATACTCACGCTTTTCAAGAATGTTGCAAATGGTGGAAGAACCCCAGCCGTACACATCTTTGAAAGTCTTATTCTTGTTCACGCCCTCGCCGTGCTGGGCAAGGTAAGCGGACGGAATGAGGATTTTTTCTTCTTTCAGCTTGCTGGCGATCTGATACGGACCGTAGCCCTCAATCGTCATGGCAAAGATACGCTTGACCACCTCTGCGGCTTCGGGGTCAACCAACCATTGGTCTCTGGCTTCGTTCCAGAGATAGCCGTAAATGACTGTGCCTGTGAGGTGCTTGCCGGACTTGCCTTTGGACTGGAAAGTGGAACGGATTTTACGGCTGGTGTCTCTGGCGTAATACTCGTTCATAATGTTGCGGAAAGGGGTAAAATCATCGTCCCCTCTGGCGCTGTCCACGCCGTCATTGATGGCGATAAGGCGAACGCCACGCTGACGCAGAATTTCCATAATCTGACCGACTTTCAGATAGTCACGACCCATGCGGCTCATGTCCTTGATACACAGATACTCCACATTTCCGGCTTCAACCTCTTTCATCATTGCCAGAA